>DATGUI010000300.1:0-6941 GCA_035301405.1 Burkholderiaceae bacterium | reverse complement strand
CTCCTGGTTGAAGGAGATGAACTGTCTGATGCAGACAGGGAGCGGGTCATTGAACTGGCCAAGCGTTATCCGCAGTTGCTGGACTTCACGGGGGTGGTCGGATGGGACAGCATGGTCATGCTGGACGTTCAGGTGCTGGAGTTGCCGCGCTCCTACCTGCGCGAGGTGGGAGTGAGGTGGAGTCCGACTGCCGAGGGCGGATTGAACGCCGGTCTTGCCTGGGATGGTGGCACGAAACGTCTTGCAGAACGACCGGGACAGCAGGTTGTTGCAGCCGCCTATCCGCTTTCGCCCATGGCCGGCTATCTGGGCGTCAATGCGCTTCTGTCAGCCCAGCTTGACGCCATGATCCAGACGGGTCAGGCAACGGTATTGGCCCAGCCGCAACTGCTGGCACGCAGTGGCAGTCCTGCCGAATTTCTGGCTGGTGGCGAAGTTCCCTACTCCACGACAGACGCCAATGGAAACCCGAACACCGAATTCAAGCCTTACGGGGTGTCGCTGAGCATTGTTCCCCAGATCGAGCGTAATCGTCGCGTGCGCTCACGCGTGGAAGTCGAGGTCAGTGCCGTTGACACGACCTACAGCATGGTCAATGGCCCCGCGCTCAAGACACGGCGGGCGGCGACGGAATTCAATGTGCAATCAGGCGAAACGTTGGTCCTGGCTGGCTTTGTATCGCGAGACGATGCCCGCAACAGCCACAGCGTGCCGGGCTTGGCAAACATTCCGATACTGGGTGAACTGTTTCGATCCCGGCGTTTTCAGCGCAACGAGACCGAGCTGGCCATCTTTGTTACCCCTGTTGTGGTATCAGCCTCGCATCCGGGCATGCGCGAGCGTGTACAACGTGGCCGTGCCCTCATGGATGTCAGTCTGGGTTCTGATCGCCAGGTGAATGTCGACATGACCGAGCGAGATGTTGATATCGTCGGAGGCATTTCCGCCTCCGTGCATGAGCAGGCAGGGTGGAACCCGTGGCGCACCCATGGTTCCCAGTGGCGTTCGAATCAGCACGATCAGCAAGGAGACTAATCATGGTGGCATTTGAAATCGAATACGAAGATGGTGCAACCCAGCATTTCAAGGGAGCACCGCCCGTAACCATCGGGCGGGGAGAAGATTGTGATCTTCGCATCCGGGCGTGGCGGGTTGCAAGGCACCATGCCACGGTGGTGCAGCGGCGCGCCGGGCTGTTCATTGATGACCATGGGGCACTGACCGGTACCTTTGTCAATAACAAACGGGTGGCGGAATACGGGCCGCTGCAGTCCTCGGATGCCATCGTGATCGGACCGTGTCGCATTCATGTGCAGCCGCCATCCACACGCTCGGCCAGCCCTGTGCCCATCACAGGCGCCGGCAACTCGACCGAGGTGGCGACGCCATCAGCAACAGGCGTGGCTGGTATCACCGGGAGCCTTGAACCCCCTGACGATTTCAGCCAGCCAGCCTCGGTCTCGGAGACTGAGCCGGCCATGGGGGCATGGCAGGCAGACAAGGCTGTGTCAAGCACCAGGCATGAGGCGGATATCCTGCGTGCACGGCACCGGCAACGCCTGCACGCGGCGCTGCTTGATGCGCTCAATCTGCGGCGGCGTGATATTGCCACGCTTACTGACGATGACCTGCGCAAGGAGGCGGGGGAGCGGCTGGCCGAGATTGTTGCGGCCGATACCATGTTGCCACCGGACCTGGATCGCGCACAATTGTGCCAGGAGGTCATCGACGAGGCCGTGGGCCTGGGCCCGCTGGAGCCCTTGCTGGCCGATCCGGACATTACCGAAATCATGGTCAATCACCACGATGAGATATTCATCGAAGTGCAGGGCAGGTTGCAGCGTCATCCGGTGGGGTTCAGCAGTGAGCAGGCTGTCTTGGGTGTGATCGAACGCATTGTTTCACCCATTGGCCGGCGAATTGACGAGAGTTCTCCCATGGTCGACGCGCGTCTTCGGGATGGTTCCCGCGTCAATGCCATCATCCCGCCACTGGCCCTGCGAGGTGCCAGCCTGACCATACGCAAGTTTCCGGCCCGACGGCTGTCCATGACTGACTTGTTGAGCGTCGGTGCACTGGATGCCCCCATGAAGCGTTTTCTGGAAGCGTGTGTGGTGCAGCGCAAAAATATTATTGTTTCCGGTGGTACGGGATCAGGCAAGACAACCCTGCTCAATATCTTGTCCAATTGCATCCCTGCCGGCGAGCGCATTATTACCATCGAAGACGCTGCCGAGTTGCAACTGGCCCATGAGCACAGGGTGGCGCTGGAAGCCCGACCGTCCAATCTTGAGGGGCGTGGTGCCGTCACGATACGTGATCTGGTTCGCAATGCACTGCGGATGCGACCCGATCGCATTGTGGTCGGCGAGTGCCGGGGCGGTGAAGCCTTCGATATGCTGGCGGCCATGAATACCGGTCACGAGGGTTCGTTGACCACACTCCATGCCAACAGCCCGCGTGATGCGCTGGGTCGTCTGGAAACCATGATTCTGATGGCTGGCATGGATTTGCCTCTGACAGCGGTACGTGAACACGTTGCGTCGGGTATTGATGTCATCGTCCAGCAGGCGCGTCTGCCTAGCGGTCATCGGGTGATCACATCCATTGTCCAGATCACCGGTCAGGAATCTGGCCGCATTCAGCTGCAGGAGCTGTTTTGCTATTGTGCTGAAGATGGCGAAGCCATGTTTGTGGGTTGCGGATTGATTCCCGACAACTTTGACATGAACATGGCAGGGCTGGCCATGGACATGTTTGCCCAGCGCAACCCCGTAGTGCGTGCGGCAGTCGGTTGGCAGCAGTCAGGAGCAGCAGAATGACAACCATACTTTTTGTCCTGACAGTTTTCACGGGTACGGCCGCACTGGGGTGGCTGGCGCTTCACTGGACTTCGCGACGAGTCGATCAGCACCGGGAGGTTTTTGAGCAGGAAGCAGGGCAGGGCCTGGCCGAAATGTTCCTGTTTCTGGACCCTGCGCGGATATGGGGTGCCGGCCTGGCAGGGGGTGTGCTTCTGGCGGTCTTTGCGCTGGTTCTTGGTGGGCCCTGGTGGGTGGCCATCGTGATGATGTTGATGGCTGTTGGGCTACTGCAATTTGGCCTGCGCTGGTTGCGATACAGACGGCTGAGGCGACTGGACGAGCAATTGCCCGATTTGCTGCTGGCACTGGCCGGTTCACTGCGCGCGGGAACCGGTATTCAATCGGCATTGCAGCACGTCAGTCAGCATATTGCTGCGCCCTTGGCGCACGAACTGGCGCTGGTCCGGCGCGAACAGCGCATGGGCGTACCGCTGGAGCAGGCCCTGCAAAGTTTCGCCGGACGCGTGCCCACCGAAGGTGCGCGCCTGGTCGTGTCTGCCTTGCGAATTGCCATGCAGACGGGTGGCAGTCTGGCGCAGACGTTGGAACGTATCGCCAAGACCCTCCGGGCACGGCTCTATCTCCAGGGCCGGGTGCGAGCGCTTACGGCGCAGGGCCGCATGCAGGCGTGGGTCATGGCTGTTCTGCCGGCAATGCTGGCCGGGGTACTGACATGGCTGGATCCCGAAGCCATGGAAAAACTCTGGACCACGCCGGCGGGCTGGCTGGTCACGGGTCTGGTCGTCGGGCTGGAAGTGGCCGGATTGCTGCTGATTCGGCGCATTGTCTCCATAACCGTCTGACCGCCCAGGTAAAAGGATAGGTAATGTGGCTGTTTCTTAGCGTCGTGTGCACGGGCGGGGCATTGTTTGCCTGCCTCTGGGCAGTAGCCCGGCCCGCTGCGTTATATTCGGTATCGCCTGCAGTGCCAGAGGCCCACAGCCAAGCATTGTGGTGGCTGTGGCCTTGGGTCAGGGCCCTGACACCCCTGTGCGAGCCTTTTCTGCCCTGGACGGTGCGTGCACGAATGTCGAGACAACTGCAGTTGGCCGGTCTGGCCGACAGCTGGAGCGTTGCCCAGTTCGCGGCCCTGCAGGTGGTGGCCGGACTGGCTTCCGTCTTGTTTTTGATGCCGTTGTTGGGCATGGGCACGAAACTGGGGCTGATTACAGGGCTGAGCTGGGCGTTGCTGGCAGGCGGGCTCGTGGCCTGGTGGCCACGCCAGGTGCTGCGCCAGCGAGGCCGGCAGCGTCAGCTGTCCATGCTGCGTGATATGCCGTTCCTGCTTGACATGACCACGCTTTGTGTGGAGGCGGGGCTCAATCTGCAGGGCGCGCTGCATCAGGCGGCACACCACGGTCCGCCAGGGCCCTTGCGTGATGAACTGAACCGGGCACTGGCTGATATCCGCGCGGGCAAGGCCAGGCTGGAAGCGTTGGCCGATATGGCCAGTCGTACACAACTGGCTCCCATGACCAGCCTGGTGGCCGCGCTGGCGCAGGCCGATCAGCTGGGGGTCAGCCTGGGCCCCCTGTTGCGTGCACAATCGGATCAACGCCGCTCCGAGCGCTTTCTGCGTGCTGAAGAGCAGGCGCTGAAAGCACCGGTAAAGATGCTTTTTCCGTTGGTGGTGTGCATCTTTCCCTGCACATTTCTTGTCATCGGGTTTCCCGTCATGCATCACCTGCTCGATGGCCTGGCCTGATCTGCAGCTCGTCCTGGCACACACGTTTGTCCAGCGCCTGTGCGGTTTGTGGTTGCATCCACCGCTCGCACTGAACCAGGGCTTGTGTCTGATGCCCTGCAACGCGATTCATACGGTGGGCATGCGCCATGCCATTGACGTGGTGTTTCTGGATGCGCGCGGGCAGTTACGCAAGCGTGTGGACGGTCTTGCACCGATGCGTTGGGCGGTCTGCAACAAGGCGCGTTATGCGGTGGAACTGGCCGCCGGTTACTGCTGCAGGCATCCGGACCATGCTGACCGTATCAGGCAGGCCCTGAAGGGGGCATTGGCGCAGCATCGTCGCTGGGATGATTGGCGCCAAATACCCTGACGTACGCCGGGTAGAAGCTGCAATACAGTACCGCAGCCATGATCAGGTTCAGTGGTGTCATGGCCAGGTGGGCACCGGCAGGGCTGAAGCCGGCCTGGACGAGAATGCCGCCCAGCATTTGCAGGCCGATGAACAGGGCCGCCCAGCTGCTGCCATAAGCCAGAAAGGGAAGCTTGTTGCGCCAGCAAGCCACCATGGAATAAAACATGGCCTGCGTCATCTTGATTCGATGCCAGCCGATCAGGGCGGGTGCGTGCCAGAAGAGTGCCGAAACCAGAATGTACAGGATGCCGAAGGTAATCAGGGGTGCGCGGATGGCCGTAGCAAAGTTGGCCGGATCAATCTGGCCGTCAGCATCGATGGCGTTGGCAATATGCTGCGTGTAGGGCAGGGTGGCCAGCAGTGCAGCAACCAGGCAGAAGATGAAATACACGACGCCCAGCTTGAGCAGGCCCGAACGGATATCAGGACGTCCGCGAAGGGGTTCCAGCCACAGCCCCATGGACATGGCTTCGTCACGCGCAATGCGCCGACAGGCTGACAGTGTGATGAAGGTCAGAATAGGCGTAATGATGATCAGCATGGCCTGGCCGATGATCAGCAGGATGTAGCTCAGGTTGATGAGTATGGCTGTCATCAGGGCCCACATGGTCATGGGCAGGGGCTGGCGCCGGTACAAGGCCCAGCCGTCCAGTATCCATTGCCATCCAGCCGTGATGGGAAGTTTTGCAGCTTGCATAGGAACGCTCGAATCGGGTTGTGTGGCTTGCCGTCAGGGCAGGGGTGGCAGGTCATCCTGATGCCGGCGCTGAAGGATCCGCTCGAAATGACGCGGATCGTGTGGCTTGAGGGTCTGGGCTGGCCGGGGACGATGGTAATCGTTCAGCCGCGACACCCAGAAGCGCAGGGCCGCAGCCCGGAGCATGGCCGGCCAGCAGTGTCTTTCAGCGTCAGTAAAGGGCCGCTCCTGTGCATACGCGCCCAGCCAGGCGTTGAGTTCTGGCAGCTTGAATGCACCCGTATCCCGGTTTATGCACCAATCGTTGATGCTGACGGCGACGTCAAACAGCCATGTATCGCAGCCGGCAAAGTAAAAGTCAATGAAACCACCCATGCGGGGCTGGTCAAAAGTGCCATCAAACAGCACATTGTCGCGGAACAGGTCGCAGTGCGCCGGTCCGGTGGGCAGTGCCTGATACACCGGCTGGACGGCCAGCACTTCCTGTTCGGCCAGGCTGGCGTCAATCAGCTGGCGCTGGTCAGCATCCAGAAACTCGTAGAGCTGCGGCACCGTACGTTGCCACCAGTTCAGGCCGCGCAGATTGGGCTGCTTGATGGAAAAGTCTCTTGCAATGCGGTGCATGCGTGCCAGGGTCTGGCCGGTCAGTTCGCAATGTCGCGGGCCGGGTTCGGGCTCGTAACCGCCGTTCAGACGTGTAACAATGCTGGTGGGCTTGGCGTGCAGGGTGGTCAGACGCTTGCCATTGTGCATGGTCTGGGGCTGAGGCACCGGAACACCGCTAGCCGCCAGGTGATGCATCAATTCGATATAAAATGGTAGCTGGCCGTGGGTGAGAACTTCAAACAGCGTCAGAACGTACTCGCCCTGTGTGGTGGTCAGAAAGTAGTTGGTGTTTTCTATGCCGGCTGCAATGCCTTGCAGGGACACCAGCTCGCCAAGCGGGTAGTGTTTGAGCAATTCGCGGGCATCGTGCTCACTGACAGGGGTAAAAACGGCCATGCCTGATACAAATACAGCGTCGAGTTGTTGGTTTGGAAAATGCCAGATCTGAAGATGTGCATTCTAGCCCAGTATACGTGTTACCGGTTACGCTTCAGCCTCCTTGAGTATCCATGAGTTCTCATCAATCAGTCCGTGCTGCTTCATCGCTACTGCCGCTGGCTGCGGCGAACTCGCCGTGGCAGCTGTGTGTGGCGCCCATGATAGACGTCACTGACAGACATTGCCGGTTCTTTCACCGGCAGCTGGCGCCGCACGCGCGTCTATACACCGAAATGA
>DATGUI010000299.1:0-6515 GCA_035301405.1 Burkholderiaceae bacterium | reverse complement strand
CTTGATCAGCCTGCTGGCCTGGGCGAAATCCATCTGCTCAAGCCCGCCCTGACCCAAACCGAGCGTACCCGCAGTCTGGTGTTTCTCAATCCGCCTCACATGCCCTCCTCCGTCTGCCTGCAGCAGTGGTTCAGTCGGCAGCGCCGGGTTTACTGGATACGTCCGCAAACCCCCTCGGATACCCTCTGGGCAGCAGAACAAATCCTGCATCATGATGCCACCGCCGCCTTGTTGTGCTGGACAGATTCCATGCGTTCGCAAAGCCTGCGTCGGTTGCATCTGGCTGCATCCCGGGGCAGTGCCCTGTTCTTCTGCCTGCGCCCGGCTCCGGCCATGGCCCAGCCCAGCATTGCCCCGCTGCGACTGGCCCTGTCCGGTACGCCCACCGGCCCAATCATCCGCCTGGTCAAACGGCGGGGCCCGGTTCCCACAGACTGCATCTCGCTGACCGCACCTTCTCAGTCAGGCAGTCATTTCTTTCAGCCTCATGGCCATGGCACTCTGGATCAGCATTCATTTCCCGCAGTTGCGCACGGCTGAGCCGCCCTTCCCCGGCACGCTCACTGGCACAAGCCACAGCCGGATTCCCGACCGGGTGATTGCCGCCATGTTTTCTTATACGCCCCGTCTGGCTCCACTGGGTTCAGCCAGCCTGCTGCTCGATGTTGAAGCCAGCCTCAGGCTGTTCAAGGGGCCGCGCAAACTGTATCAAAACATACAAGTCACCTTGCGGCAGGTTTGTCCCTGGCATCAGACAGTAGTCAGCCTGGCGCCAACCGCGCTGGGTGCCTGGATATTGGCACGGCAATCTCAGCAACGTCGCCGTCGCTATCTGCAGCCAGCTTCCCTGGGGCGAGGCCTGCATGCCATACCGGTGTGCTGGTTGCCTGCAGCTTGTCCTCATCTCGACTGGCTGCACAGCCTGGGGGCCACCACCCTGGGCGAGCTGCTGTCCCTGCCCCGCGCAGGGCTGCTTCAGCGGACTCGGCCCGAGCTCGGACACCAGCTTGATGCCCTGGCCGGCAAGGCAGACATTCCGTTGCAATGGTATCCCGAACCCGATGTCTTTCATGCCCGTATTGATTTTGATGCGCCCCTTTCTACTCATGCGCAAATCTTGCAGGGCATGCATCCACTGCTGCAGCAGCTTGGCCACTGGCTGCAGCTCAGACAGCTGGCCGCTGTCGGCTTCACGGTGCAGTTGCATCACCGCAGCACCGAACAGGGCCCAGCCTTTACCAGCATTCCCGTCAGGCTGTCTGTTCCTGCCTGGCAGGTCACGGATTTCCAGCCACTTCTGGCCGAAATCCTGCATCACCATGCCTTGCCGGATGATGTCATGGCACTGGCCCTGGTGCAGTTGCAGACCCGCAAGCAGCCGGCCCAATCCGACACGCTGTTTCCCGATGCCCATGTTGTCCAGCGCCAGGAGCAACAGCTGCTTGATTTGCTTGGAGCCCGTCTGGGGGCGCAACATATCCTGCAACCCCAAGTGCATGCCTGCCATGTGCCGGAACGAGCCAGTCAATGGTCAGCGTATCAGCCTGGCAGCCCATCAGTGTCAGCTTCTTCCGGTGGTTCGTCCGGACCCCTGCCGCAGCGCCGCCCGTTCTGGATGCTTGATCCCGCCTTGCGTCTGCGCACGCATCAGAGTCAGCCTGTTTACAACAACCAGGTGCTGCGCCTTGTTGACGGGCCGGAGCGCATGGAAAGTGGCTGGTGGCTATATGGCCACACCCTGCAACGCGACTATTTCATCGCGCAGGATCAGGACGGGCGACACTACTGGGTATACCAGGAACGCGGGTCAGATCATCTGGCCTGGTTTTTGCAGGGCCTGTTTGCCTGATCGGCTCACGAGTTTCAGCCATGCTTGCCTATGCCGAACTGGATTGCCTGTCCAACTTCACCTTTCTTCGCGGGGCTTCGCACCCCGAAGAACTGGTAACACGTGCCGCACAGCTGGGGTACCAGGCCCTGGCCCTGGCCGACGAATGTTCGATGTCAGGCGTGGTCAGGGCACACCAGGAGGCCCGCAGACAAGGCCTGGCGCTGATCATCGGTTGCCGGTTCCGGTGTGGTCCTGATGAACTCATTGTCCTGGCCCGAAATCACCACGGTTACAGCAACCTGTGCGAACTGATCACCTATGCACGGCTGCGGGCACCCAAGGGAGAATACCGGATAGATTGGGCCGACCTTTGCAGTCAGACGGCCGACCTAGCCCGCTTTCGGGGTCTTCCAGACTGCCTGCTCATCATCAAGCCGGCCTATGACCCGGATCCCGAACGGCTGACAGCCATCCTGAATCTGCTGACCCCAGCGTTTCGGGATCGCTTGTGGATAGGGCTGGAGTTAAGCAGGCGCCATGCCGACACCCGACACCGGCAAACACTGGAGCACCTGGCTGCTGGCCATCAGTTGCCCTGGGTGGCGCTGGGCGGAGTCGAGATGCATCTTCGGTCCAGGCAGCCTCTGCATGACATGCTTGCTGCCATCCGGCTGAAAAAAACAGTGGCAGATTGCGGGCTGGACCTCCATTCCAATGCAGAACACCACCTGCGCAGCCGGCTGCGATTGCATAACCTGTATCCAGCCGATGCCATCAAACAGACGCTGACCATTGCCCGACGCTGTCAGTTCAACCTGGGTCAGCTTGCTTATCAGTATCCGCGTATCGACCTGCCCGACACCCTGACACCCACAGATTACCTGCGCCAGGAGACCCTGGAAGGAGCCCGGCGCCGCTATCCCGACGGCATACCCGACAGCGTGATGCAACAGCTGGAACAAGAGCTCTCCCTGATTGCCAAACTGCAGTATGAGGCCTACTTCCTGACGGTTTACGATATTGTCCGTCATGCCCGCAGGCTGGGCATACTTTGTCAGGGCCGAGGTTCGGCAGCCAATTCGGCCGTTTGCTATTGCCTGGGCATTACCGAGGTGGACCCCGAAAGCAGCAAGCTTCTGTTTGCCCGCTTCATCAGTTGCGAACGCAACGAGCCACCCGATATTGATGTCGATTTTGAGCACGACCGACGCGAAGAAATCATTCAGTACATCTATCGGAAATACGGCAGAAAGCATGCTGCGCTCACCGCCGTCGTCATACGTTATCGGCTTCGCAGTGCCCTGCGCGACAGCGGCAAGGCGCTGGCCATGCCCACTGAACTGATTGACCGGGTTTGTCAGGCTGCCCGGCACAGCGGGTCCAGGGATGAACTGCTTGCCATCATCCGGGAACAGGCCGAGTCCACTCGTCCCGAATTGTCATGGTGGACCGATCTGGCCTGGGCGCTGCGCCGGTTTCCCCGCCACCTGTCGCAACATCCGGGCGGCTTTGTCATTGCCCGACAAGACCTTTCCAGGCTGGTACCGCTTGAGAACGCAGCCATGCCCAACCGTCGCGTGGTGCAGTGGGACAAGGATGATCTGGATGCCATGGGCATGCTCAAGATTGATGTGCTCGGGCTGGGCATGCTCAGCGTGCTGCGTCGCTGCCTGGAGCTGATGCCATGTCAGCAAGGGCATGCTTTCCGGCTGCAGGACATCCCTGTTCACGATGCCCCCACCTTCAACATGATCAGCCAGGCCGATACGGTCGGGGTATTCCAGATAGAGTCCCGGGCACAAATGAGCATGCTCCCCCGCCTGCAGCCAGCCACCTATTATGACCTGGTCATCCAGATTGCCATTGTGCGCCCCGGACCCATCCAGGGAGGGATTGTTCACCCCTATCTTGAACGCCGGAAAAATCCTGACAGGGCCCATTCGGTTCCGGCCGAACTGCGGCCCATACTCGACAGGACACTGGGTGTCATTGTCTTTCAGGAACAGGCCATGCAAGTGGCCATGGCCGCCGCCGATTTCAGTGCCGATGAAACCGATGCACTGCGACGCAGCATGGCAGCCTGGAAAAGCGATGGCGACCTGGAGCCCTTCCGGGAACGATTGATCGGCAACATGCAGAAAAAAGGATACAGTCCCCAGACGGCTCAACACCTGTATCAGCAATTGCAAGGCTTTGGCAGCTATGGCTTTCCGGAAAGCCACTCGGCCAGCTTTGCCCGGCTGGCCTGGTTCAGTGCCTGGTTCAAGCGGCACCATCCTGCCATCTTTCTGACTGCCCTGCTCAATTCCCAGCCCATGGGCTTTTATTCGATCTCGCAGTTGGTGCAAGATGCCCGCCGCCATCATGTGCGTGTCTTGCCTGTCAGCGTGGCGCACAGTCACTGGGACAACACCCTGGCGGCACACACTGAAGAAACCGGCCCGGCCGTTCGGCTGGGGTTTCGCCATCTCAAGGGCCTGGCCAGAAAAACGGCTGAATGCATTGTGCAGGCGCGTCTTCAGGCAGCCTTCACATCAATCCATGATCTGGCCACACGGGCCCGGCTCAGCCAGCCCGATCTTGAACGTCTGGCTCACGCCAATGCCTTGCACACCCTGCAACCCGATCGGCGACAGGCATTGTGGCAGGCCGCTCAGCCCGTGTCTCATGATCTGCTCAATGCGGCGCCCATCATTGAAAGGCAGACACCATCACTGGCTCCCATGCCTGGCGCTCATCAGACACTGGCCGACTATCAGAGCACGGGCCTGACACTGGGTGATCATCCTCTCGTATTTTTGCGAAAAACCCTGCGGGACAAGCGCTTTGAGACGGCCCATGCACTGGCCGCCGAGTACCCGGACAGACGTCTGGCCAGAGCCTGCGGTCTGGTTGTGGCCCGACAACGTCCTGCTACTGCCAAGGGCGTCATCTTCGTCACGCTGGAAGACGAAACTGGCAACGTCAATGCCGTTGTCCCCAGAAAAGTGGCGGAGCAACAGCCCACCGTCATTCGTCAGGCACGCTTGCTGGGGATATACGGCGTCTGGCAACGGCAACAGGGAGTCTGCCACCTGCACGCCCGCAGGCTGGTTGATCTGAGCAATCTGCTGGGGCGCCTGCACACCCGGAGTCGTGATTTTCATTGAGTGCCCTGCTCTTGCACCCTGCTGCCGGCATTAGTCGTTGAGCGGTATCCGATTCTGCACGCGTTCGATCAGATCCGGATTGGCGACAAATGCCTGACCAAAGGCCACGGCATCGGCGATGCCATCGGCCAGCACACTGGAGGCGCTGGCCGGATCCTGCCCCGGGTTCAACACCAGAGCGCCGCCAAAACGGTCGCGGATCAGGTTGGTAAAGACCTCTGCCCCGGGAATCTGGCGTACAAACACAAAGGCAATGCCCAGTTGATCGAGATGTTCCGTGACCTCGGCAAACAGGGTGGCCGGATCGCTGTCATGCATGCCAAACTGGTTGTACAGCGGCGACAGCAGCACCCCCACGCGGTCAGCCCCCCAGATGCCAATGCAGGCATCCACAATATCAAGCAGCAGGCGAGTCCGGTTGGTTACCGAGCCGCCGTGTTCGTCATCCCGCAGGTTGCTGTGGTCATTCAGGAACTGATCGATGAGGCTGCCCTCGCCTGCCTGGATGGTGATACCATCAAAACCGGCCTCGCGTGCCCGTGCGGCAGCTTCGGCAAAATCTTCCACCACCCCTTTTATTTCGTCAGCATGCAGTGCACGGGGCACGACGTAGTTGCGAGGCTCGCCCGATATGTTCAGGGAGCCGGGACAGGCAATGGCACTGGGCGCCACGGGGATCTGTCCAAGCAGGAACTCGGGATCGGATACCCGTCCGGCATGGCCGAGCTGGAGCATGATCTTGCCGCCTTTCTTGTGAACGGCATCCGTGACCTGACGCCACCCCCGGACTTGGTCAGAACACCAGATGCCCGGTGAGTCTACCCAGCTGACCCCTTGTGGCGACACTGCTGCCGCCTGCGCGATAATAAGACCTGCAGAAGCACGCTGGCAGTAATACGAGCGCATGGCTTCGCCTGGCACGTGGTGATCAACGGCCCGGACACGCCCGAAAGGCGCCATGACAACCCGATTCGATAAACTGAGGGCCCCAAGCCGCAAGGGCTCAAACATACTGCTCATGCTGAACTGCTTTTTGGTGGTCAAACGATAAACATGCTCTAGACATCATTATTTTGCATGTCTATCAGGGTTTTTACCAGAATTTGATCTGCAGCGCCATCATACTATCGTACGATTTCAGTTTGATCATGGCTGCATAAAGGAAATCCGATGGGACAATTCGCCGTAATTGGTCTGGGCCGATTTGGCTCCACCGCCTCGCGGGAACTCATGAAAATGGGCCACGGCGTGCTGGGGATTGACGCCAACCCGAAAGTGGTGGACAAGTATGCTGATGAGCTCTCTCAGGCAGTGATTGTTGATGTGACCGACCATGCCGCATTGGATGAGCTGGGGCTGGACAACTACGATGTGGTGCTGGTTGCCATCGGGTCGGATTTTCAGGCCAGTCTGTTATGTGTGGTGCATCTGAAGTCAATGGGCATAGAAGACATCTGGGTCAAGGCCACGTCCAGTGCCGAGCACTTGATCCTGACCAAGCTGGGCGTCACCCGCATCATTCATCCCGAAGAAGA
>DATGUI010000298.1:0-5159 GCA_035301405.1 Burkholderiaceae bacterium | reverse complement strand
GGAGAGCCTGGAAGGCAAGCGCGGTGAAGTGCGCTACCGGCCTCCCTTGCCAGCAATCGAAGGGCTGTTTGGCCAGCCTACCGTGATCAATAACGTCATTACCCTTGCCACCGTGCCCTTCATTCTGGCAGAAGGCGGCGCCTGCTATCGGGATTTTGGCATGGGCCGTTCCATGGGTACGTTGCCCTTTCAGCTGGCCGGCAATATCCGGCAGGGTGGTCTGGTAGAGCGGGCCTTTGGTCTGACGCTGCACGAACTGCTTTATGACTTCGGCGGCGGCAGTGCCAGTGGCCGCCCCTTGCGTGCCGCGCAGGTCGGTGGCCCGCTGGGTGCCTGGCTGCCGCCGTCTCAGTGGGATCAACCGCTTGACTACGAAACCTATGCAGCTTTCTCGGCCATGATCGGCCATGGGGGCGTTGTCGCCGTGGACGACGCCACCAATATGGCACAATTGGCAGAATACGCCATGCAATTCTGTGCTATCGAGTCCTGTGGCAAATGCACGCCATGTCGAGTGGGTTCGGTGCGCGGTGTTGAAGTCATTCAAAAGATTCGCCAGGGTCAGCAAACCGATCAGAACACGGCCCTGCTGCGCGACCTCTGCGATACCATGGTGGCCGGGTCGCTTTGCGGGCTCGGGGGCATGGCACCGTATCCGGTGCTTTCGGTGCTCGAACACTTCCCCGAAGACTTTTCAGGCGCCAATGTATCGGCACCTGTGGCCCCCGTTTCTGGAGACAACCATGTTGGAAACTACCGTCAGACGTGAACCTGATTACGGCACACCGCCATCGGCGGATACGCGTACCGTATCCCTCAGCATAGATGGTGTTGCAGTAACGGTTCCGGCAGGCACGTCGGTGATGCGTGCGGCAGCGGAATCCGGGATCAATATTCCCCGATTATGTGCAACAGACAGTCTGGACGCGTTTGGTTCATGCCGCTTGTGCCTGGTGGAAGTCGAGGGGCACCGCGGGTTGCCCGCTTCGTGCACGCTGACAGTCCAAGAGGGCATGGCAGTTCGTACGCAAACATCGCGTCTGCAAAAAATCAGACGCAATGTCATGGAACTGTACATATCCGATCATCCACTGGACTGCCTGACCTGTGCATCCAACGGAGACTGCGAGCTGCAGGACATGGCCGGTGCCGTGGGCCTGCGTGAGGTCCGCTACGGTTTTGATGGAGAAAACCATCTTGACGATGCGGTTGACGATTCCAACCCCTATTTCACCTTTGATCCGTCATTGTGCATCGTCTGCAGTCGTTGCGTGCGTGCCTGTGATGACATCCAGGGAACCTTTGCCCTGACCCTGACCGGTCGCGGGTTCGAGGCCCGGGTCACCGCGGGGCAGCACGATGGCTTCCTGGGCAGCGAGTGCGTGTCGTGCGGCGCCTGCGTTCAGGCCTGTCCGACCGGCTCGCTTGTCGAAAACACGGTCATCGAACAAGGCCAGCCCGATCATGCTGTCATTACCACCTGTGCGTATTGCGGGGTGGGTTGTGGTTTCCGGGCCGAAATGAAAGGCGAACAAGTCGTGCGCATGGTGCCCTGGAAGGACGGCAAGGCCAATCATGGGCATTCCTGCGTGAAAGGCCGCTTTGCCTGGGGTTATGCCACGCATGCCCACCGCATTACCACGCCCATGATACGCGCGAGCATCGACGACCCCTGGCAAGAGGTCACCTGGGACGAGGCCATTGCTCATGCGGCGTCCGAGATCAAGCGGATACAGTCCCAATATGGTCGTGACAGCGTCGGCGGGCTGACCTCTTCGCGTTGCACCAACGAAGAGACCTATCTGGTGCAGAAGCTGGTCCGGGCGGCCTTTGGCAACAATAATGTCGATACCTGTGCCCGGGTCTGTCATTCGCCGACCGGCTATGGCCTGAAGACCACCCTGGGTGAGTCCGCCGGTACCCAGACGTTCGACTCCGTCATGCATAGCGACGTCATCATTGTCATGGGCGCCAACCCCACGGACGCGCATCCGGTTTTTGCCTCGCGTCTCAAACAGCGGCTGCGCCAGGGTGCCCGCCTCATCGTCATTGACCCGCGCCAGATTGAGCTGGTCAATGCACCACATGTCAGGGCAGATTATCATTTGCCGGTCCGGCCGGGTACCAATACGGCGCTGCTTACCGCCATGGCGCACGTGATCGCCACAGAAAACCTGGTTGATACGGCCTTTGTCGAGCAGCGCTGCGAAACCGATACCTTTGCCGACTGGCTGGATTTCGTGTCCCGCCCCGAGAACGCCCCGGAGGCCATGGAAGCAACCACAGGCGTGGCTGCTGCCGACATCCGTGGTGCCGCCCGTCTGTACGCCGGGGGCGGCAACGGTTCCATCTACTACGGACTCGGGGTCACCGAGCATAGCCAGGGGTCAACCACGGTGATGGCCATTGCCAACCTGGCCATGGCAACCGGCAACATTGGGCGTGAAGGGGTGGGGGTCAACCCGCTGCGGGGGCAGAATAATGTCCAGGGCTCCTGTGACATGGGTTCCTTCCCGCACGAACTGCCCGGCTACCGGCATGTGTCTGATGACACCGTACGTCACGAGTTTGAACAGGACTGGGGAGTGCGTATCTCGCCAGAACCGGGTTATCGCATTCCCAACATGCTGGATGCGGCAGTCGCAGGCGGTTTCAAGGGTTTGTATTGCCAGGGTGAAGACATTGCCCAATCCGACCCCAATACCCAGCATGTGACGGCGGCCTTGCAAGCCATGGAGTGCGTCATTGTCCAGGATCTGTTCCTCAACGAGACCGCCAAATATGCCCACGTGTTCCTGCCGGGCTCCAGCTTTCTGGAAAAAGACGGGACATTCACCAATGCCGAGCGCCGCATTTCGCGGGTGCGTCAGGTCATGCAGCCAAAGGCAGGTCATGCCGACTGGGAAATCACCTGCCTGCTATCCAATGCACTGGGCTACGACATGTCATATCGCCACCCGCGCGAGATCATGGACGAAATCGCCCGGCTGACACCCACATTTTCCGGCGTATCGTTTGATCGCATCGATGAACTGGGCGGCAGCATCCAGTGGCCCTGCAATGACGAGGCGCCAGAGGGCACGCCCATCATGCACGTTGACACGTTTGTTCGCGGCAAGGGTCGCTTCATGATCACGCAATATGTGCCCAGCGACGAACGCAGCACCCGGCGCTTTCCCCTGCTGCTGACTACCGGGCGTATTCTCAGCCAGTACAACGTGGGGGCACAAACACGGCGTACCGACAACATCGTCTGGCACGAGCGCGACGTGCTTGAAATCCACCCCCAGGATGCGCTTGACCGGGGTATTTTGCACGGGGATGCCGTGGCCATTCAAAGTCGGGCAGGCGAGACGGTCCTGCAGGCTGATGTCACGGATCGCATTGAGCCTGGCGTGGTCTACACGACGTTTCACTTCCCCGAATCCGGGGCCAACGTGGTGACAACCGACAGCTCCGACTGGGCGACCAATTGCCCGGAATACAAGGTGACGGCCGTACAGGTGCGCAAGGTGGCGCAAGTGTCGGCCTGGCAGCAGCAGTGGTCCGAAGAAGACCGCAATCAGCAGCAGTTGCTGGATGGTGTGTACGATGACGCCCCAGCATGACAACCTTATTCGCATGGCGAACCGGATCGGCGACTTTTTTGCCGCGCAGCCCGACCGTGAGGCCGCCCTTGCGGGTGTGGCCGAGCATATTCGCAACTTCTGGGATCCGCGCATGCGGGCCGCCATGCGGGCCTTTCTTGAAACCCACCCTGACGGGGTCGGAGCCGGCGCCTGCCTCAATGCCATCACGCTGGAGGCATTGCAGCGCCACGGTGACGCCCTGTTGCCACGAGAGTGATCTCCCATGCAGCATCCGGTTAACCCCTTCAAGCTCGCACTGAGACAACAGCGCGTTCAGATCGGCCTTTGGCATGGCATGGGCAATGCCTATGTGGCCGAAATATGTGCCAGTGCCGGCTTTGACTGGATGGTCATTGACGCAGAGCATGTGCCCAATACCGTCCCCTCCATACTGGCACAGTTGCAGGCATTGGCGGCCTATCCGGTGGCGCCCGTCGTGCGTCCGGGCTGGAATGACAAGGTCGAGCTCAAGCAGTTGCTGGATATTGGCGCCCAGAACTTTCTGATTCCCATGATAGAAACGGCGCACGAAGCCGAACAGGCCGTGCGTTCCGTCCGCTACCCGCCCCAGGGCCATCGTGGTGTGGCCAATGCGCTGGCACGGGCCGCCAAATGGGGAGCAGTCACCGACTATCTTGAACGGGCCAACGAAGAAATCTGCGTCCTGTGCCAGGTGGAAACGGCCAGAGGGCTGGAAAACCTTGATGATATTCTGAGTGTCGAAGGCGTGGATGGCGTATTCATCGGGCCGGCAGACCTGTCTGCCAGTCTGGGCTACATCAACCAGCCTGATCACCCCGAGGTGCTGGCAGTCATTGACGACATGGTGCGCAGAGTTCGTGCAGCGGGCAAGGCGCCGGGCATACTGCATGGCAACGTCGAGCAGGCCCGGCGATTCATCGAGCAGGGCGTCCTGTTTGCAGCGGTGGGCGTTGATGCCGGCCTGTTGAGGCGGGCAGCCACTGATCTCCTGTCCGAGTTTCGTGGCTCGCCACATCCTGGCCGTTCGGCGCCTTCCGTGTACGGCTGATTTCACCGCATGTCAGCCCAAGCCTTTCAGACCGGAAGCCGGCTGCAATCAGGGTCTATCTTTTCTTCGGAGCACAATCATGTCCCAGTCCCAAAATACTCTTCCAGCCGAGCAGATTGACGCGCTTGGTGCCCGGCTTGCCGAACGCAAGCTCATGCTGCTGGAAGAAATTCGCCAGGAACTCGATCGCTCACAGCGCGAGTTTGACGTCAGCCTGATCAGCCAGACGGGAGACATCGGCAATGCCGCAACGGCTTCCCTGTTGCGCGGTATTTCCGAGGCAGAGGCGGTTCGTGACGTCGAAGAGGTACGGGATATCGTCCTTGCCGAGCAACGCATCGCAGCGGGGCGTTATGGCATCTGCATCGACTGCGAAGCGCCCATACGGTTCAAGCGGCTCGATGCCTATCCAACGGCCAAGCGCTGCTACAGCTGTCAGGTTGAGCACGAAGAAAGCAAGCGTCGCGGATTTTAATCCGTCAGCGTGCCGTCACGATATT
>DATGUI010000297.1:0-2147 GCA_035301405.1 Burkholderiaceae bacterium | reverse complement strand
AGGGATATTTCTCCTGCCGACATGTTGCGGCTGCGCGACCGTGCTTTCGGTGCGTTTCTGACTGATCTGGGCGGGCCCACGTCGCATACCGCCATTGTGGCGCGCAGCATGAATGTACCGGCTGTCGTGGGGCTGGGTGACTGCCGCCGTCTGGTGCGTGACGGTGATGTCCTTGTTGTTGATGGCGACAGTGGTGCCGTGCTCGTGAATCCTTCTGCGGCCATCCTGCAAGAATTCCGTCAATTGCAGCAGACCATCGAATCCGAACGTCGTGCGCTGGCCCGTTTGCGTGACAGCCATGCCATTACCCGCGATGGCGAGCGTATTCATCTCGAAGCCAATATCGAGCTGCCCGACGAGGTCGGTGCCGCACTGGAAGCTGGTGCCGAGGGAATAGGCCTGTTTCGCACCGAATTTTTGTTCATGGGACGCCGGAACCTGCCTTCCGAGCAAGAGCAATACGAAGCCTATGCGGAAGTGGTTGCTGCCATGGGCGGCCGGCCCGTGACCATACGCACGCTGGATATTGGCGCAGACAAGACCCTGGACGATGATATTGCCGTGGCGACGAATCCGGCACTGGGCCTGCGGGCCATCCGGTATTGTCTGGCGGAACCCGAACTGTTTGCCACACAGCTTCGGGCCCTGCTCAGGGCATCTCGCCATGGGCACGTACGAATACTCATTCCCATGCTCACCAGCCTGCAGGAACTGGCCGCCGTGCGGCTGGCCATCAATCGGGCTCGCGAAGCCCTGCGGGACAGCCACGGAGGTCAGGAGCACAACTTCACGCTGGGCGCCATGGTCGAGACGCCAGCCGTTGCCATTGCCATTCAGCCCTTTGCCCAGGCGCTGGATTTCCTCTCCATCGGCACCAATGATCTCATCCAGTACACCCTGGCTGTTGATCGTACTGATCCTGATGTCGCGGATATGTATGATCCCATGCACCCCGCTGTACTGAGCCTGATCGCCCATGTCATTCGTGCAGGCAAGGCGCTTGGCAAGCCAGTGGCCATGTGTGGTGAAATGGCGGGCAGCGCTCAGGTCACGAAATTGCTTCTGGGTCTTGGCCTGAAGAATTTCTCCATGCACCCCCAGCAGTTGCCAGATGTGAAAAATGAGATCCTGCACGCCCATTTTGATGAGCTGCACCAGACCGTTCTGTCCTCGATAGCGCAGGGCACCCTGTTTTCCGATGATGGATCTTTTGGGAATGCTTTTGATGCACAAGCGTAACTTAACCCTACGCTTATCATGGCTTTGTCACGCTTTTCATTGGGAAAGGGCATTTTGCAACAGGCGTTTACGTTGGGTGTTGTTGTCGCAGATTAATGCTTTGTAGACTGGCTTCAGGATATTTCATTTTCTTTAACCAGAGAGGAGCATGATGTCAACAGTTCGCAAGATTCTCGGTCTGTCTATCGTCGCCATGTCGCTGATATTTTCTGTCGGGTGTTCTGATGGAGATGGTGGTGGCGGAGCCCCTGCCGGTGGCGCAGGAGGCGGTGGTGCGGCAGCACCAGGTGCTGGTGGTTGATCACCATCCGGCTTTTCAGAAAAACGGGCCCACGGGCCCGTTTCTTGTTTACACTACGTGTGTAACCCGATCCGGCTTGCTGCTACCATGACTCAAAGTTTCCCAGGGATTTCCGGAGTATCCGATGAACACACGTGGTGAATGGTTTGAAGAGTTTCAACGCAACATGTCCGAGTTGCTGGCCAAAAGCCCGGCGGCAGACATTGAACGCAACGTCAAGGCACTGATGTCGCAAACCTTTTCGCGACTTGACCTCGTCACACGCGAAGAGTTTGATATCCAGAAGCAACTGCTCGAACGGGCGCTGGCGCGCTTGTCGGCACTTGAAAAACGGGTAGCGGCACTGGAAGCCGGCGAGCCCGTCGACAGTGCATCGCCTTCTGCCGACCAGGGCGGCGACCAATAAGCATCAGCATCAGCGTGGCGCCAGGCTGATATTTTTATCCTGGCCGGCCTTGCATGCGCATCTGCTCCCACCCATACTTGATGCATCCATTCATCATTTTCGGGTGTTGGCATCATGTCGCTTGCCATTGTGGCCAGTCAGGCACTGGTGGGGTCGGTGGCCCATCGGGTTCAGGTAGAAGTCCACATTGCGCCCGGATTG
>DATGUI010000296.1:0-2971 GCA_035301405.1 Burkholderiaceae bacterium | reverse complement strand
GAGAAAAGGCCCTGCCACAAACGCCTTTCCGGCCAACTTGTGCACGGCGCCCATGTCATTGGCCTCGACACGATAATCGGCCTGCTCGGCGATTTTTCGCATGGTGCGCGTTTCCAGGGCCGACTCCAGCAACACCTGTGTGGACAGCACCACTTCTTTGCCAGCGGATTCCAGGCTGGCAGCAATATCAAGCCAGTCAGGAAGGCGCAGCTCATGGCGTCTGGAACAGACGGTCTCCCCGAGATAGACAATGTCCGCTGCCGAGGCGGCTATGTCATCATAAAACTTGAGCACGTCGGCTCGCGGCCAGTAGTATTGCAAAGGCCCTACAGCGATTTTCATTTCTTCACCCGCTTCCGTTTATTTCCAGGGACGATGGTAAGCACCCAGGGTATGCTGCTGACCCTCGGCCACGCGGTTCAGGTCGGCCATCCAGGCAGGATGAACCGAATAACGCTGGATATTGTCGTGGCATTGATCAATCGCCTGGCGCCACACCTGAGTCACCTGCGCCACATAGGCGGGGCTGCGCTGACGCCCTTCTATCTTGATGGCGCTCACGCCCATTTTCATGAGGTCGGGCAAGATTTCAAGCGTGTTGAGGCTGGTGGGCTCTTCCAGTGCGTAGTAGGTTTCGTCCGCAACGGAAAACCGCCCCTTGCAAAGCGTGGGGTAGCCGGCATTTTCCTGTTCCGAGTATTGATCAATCAGCACCCCATTGAGTCGGGAATCCAGACTGGTTTCGGTCTGCTCCCAGCGGACCGCCTTGGCCGGTGAGCAGACACCGTGGGTATTGGGCGATTCGCCGGTCACATAGGAGGACAGTGCGCAACGCCCTTCGACCATGACGCACAGGCTGCCAAAGCCGAACACCTCGATTTCTACCGGGACGGTTTCAATCAGCTGCTCGACCTGGTTGACAGACAGCACACGCGGCAACACCGCCCGCTGGATGCCGAAACGCTCGTGGTAAAAGCGGATTGCGTCGGTATTGGTAGCAGAACCCTGGACGGACAGATGCAAGCGCAGTTGCGGATAATGCCTGGAGGCATATTGCATCAGGCCGGGATCCGCCACAATCAGGGCGTCCATGCCAATATCGGCAGCGCGGTCAATGGCCTGCAGCCAGGGCGCAATGTCGGCCGCCTGCGGATACGTATTGATGGCCAGCAGGACCTTGCCGCCCCGCGCATGCGCATAGGCAATGCCTTCGGCAATGGCCTTGTCCGAGAAGTTGAGCCCGGCAAAATTACGCGCATTGGTGGCATCCCTGAAGCCCATGTAAACACAATCGGCACCCTTGTCGATGGCTGTTTTCAGGGCAGGAAGGGTTCCGGCCGGACACACCAGCTCGGGTTTGGGGACAAGCAAGGACGTTTCGGACATGGCAAACCTTCAGGCGGACAGATATCAATGCCCGACAACCAGCTTGTTGAAGGGCGTGATGCCTACTATGCCTGTAACGGCTCTTGCCAGCATTGATACATGTCAATGACAGTCGCCGGGAAGGCTGCCTATGTGGTCATCAGGCCAGGCGATTGAGCTTTCACAAACTTTGCAAACTGCTGTGCCGGCAAGGGACGGCTGTAGTAATAGCCCTGTACTACCTCGCAGCCATGAAACCTGACGCAATCCAACTGGTGCCGGGTTTCTACGCCTTCGGCAATGGTTCGCATGCCCAGGCTGTGCGCCATCTCAATAATGGCCCGCGCGATCGCCTGGTCATCCGTGTCGGAAGTAATATCCCTGATGAACGAGCGGTCTATCTTGATGGTGTTGATATTGAACCGCTTCAGATAGCTCAAGGATGAATAGCCCGTGCCAAAGTCGTCAATGGATATCTTGACACCTTCTGATCGCAGTTGCTTCAGGCGAATGGCCGTGGTTTCAGGTGCACGCATGGCAATCGCCTCGGTCAATTCAAGCTCAAGCCGATGCGCAGGCAGCGCGCTATCCTGCAATACGCCTTTGACAACGTCGGCAAAATCAGCGCGCTCGAATTGGACTGCCGAAATATTGACGGCCATCTGCTCCAATTCCAGACCCGCCCGGGACCAGCGCGACATCTGTTCAAGAGCCGTCTGCAATACCCACTCACCAATGGAAATGATGCTGCCTGACTCCTCTGCAACAGGGATGAACTCGATCGGGGCGACATTTCCAAAAATGGGTGAGTACCACCTCAGCAAAGCCTCAGCACCTAAGATTCTGCCCGTTTTCAGACAGACCTGGGGCTGATATTCGAGATGGAACTCATCGTTGGCCAACGCCTGCTTCAAGGCAATGGTCAGCCCAAGCTTGCGCGCAGTGTCTTCGCGCATTTCAACCCGAAAATAGCAATAGCTGCCGGGGACTTCCTCCTTGCAGCGATGCATGGCCGTTTCAGCGTGTTCCAGCAATATTTGCGCGCTGGAACCATCCATGGGGTAGAGGGAGACGCCAATCGAGGCCGACAGACTGATCGCCCTGCCCGACAGGATCAGGGGCAGCGACATGGCGTCCAGTGCTTTTTGGGCTTTTCTCGCCGCCAGACTGGGGCCGGCATCACACAACACCATGATGAAATCATCCGCCGCCGGACGCGAGAGCAAGTCTTGCGGACGCAACAGGTTGTGGAAACGATCGGCGACTTCCCTGAGCACCAGGTCTCCAGTTTGATGACCCAGGGCGTTGTTGATCTCCTTGAACCGGTTGAGGTTGATCCACAGCACGGCGGCTCGCGTTTCCTTTTGCAGCAGATAATCAAATGAACGGATCAGCCGAGCACGGTTAGGCAAACCTGTCAATTGGTCAAAGTTGGACAGGCGTTGCAGCTGTTCGGCCGTCTGCCGTACATTGGTGACGTCATTGTCCAGGATGAGATAGCTGGTAATCTGATCATCAGAATCCGTCATGGCGTGAACGGTTCGATGGCAGATTCGCGTCTTGCCTGCTTTGGTCAGATAGCGGACCTCACCGTGCCATGGCTGAC
>DATGUI010000295.1:0-9313 GCA_035301405.1 Burkholderiaceae bacterium | reverse complement strand
CCCTGATTGAACATGCCAGCGGCATCGAGCGGCGTTATTTGTGGTGCCGGCACAACGCATCGTACTGGCTGATCGGCCTGCTGCTGGCGCTGTTGAATCTCGTCCCGCCCATGTGGCTGTTCCTGCCGGTTTTTTCGGCACTGGTCTTTGCACACTATAGTCTGGAGGCATTGCGCCGCTACCGTCATTCCTCAAACCAGACCGGGTCTGCAGCGGACCCATCTGATTCACAAGGAGCCACTCGGCATGTCGCATCGCAAGTTTCGTCTGATCATCGTTGGTGATGAAATCCTCTCGGGCCGACGGCAGGACAAGCACTTGTCAAAGATGATCGAGCTCCTGGCCCATCGCGGTTTGCAGTTGTCTGCAGCCGAGATCATCTCTGACGGGCTGGATGACATTGCTGCTTGCCTGGAGCGCAGTTTTTCCACACCAGACATTGTCTTTTGCTGTGGAGGCATTGGTGCCACCCCTGATGACCGCACCCGCCAGGCGGCCGCGCAGGCGTTGGGCTTGCCCCTGGTCCTGCATCCCGAGGCGGCATCCCTGATCGCCGAGCGTTGTGCAGACATGGCGGTGCAGGGGCAGGGCAGTGCCGACATGTCCACACCAGAAAACCAGCAGCGCCTGCAGATGGGGTTCTTCCCGCAAGGGGCCGAGATCGTGCCCAACACCTTCAACAAGATACCGGGGTTCTTTATCCGGGATCACACCTTCATGCCCGGCTTTCCGGTCATGGCATGGCCCATGATCGAATGGACCCTGGATCATCGGTACCGGGCCCTGCACAACGGCAATCCCGACACCGAGCGTTCATTCATTGTCTATGGGCTTCCCGAATCGCGGATCACGCCCGCCCTGGAAGCGCTGGAGCAACGATGGCCCGGTCTGAGCGCATTCAGCCTGCCCAGTGTAGGTGAAGCCCAACGTGGTCATATCGAACTGGGCGTCAGGGGCAACCCCGACACGGTGGACGCGGCACTGGCCTGGCTGGAGTCCCAGGCGCGTGCCTTGGGCGGTGAGCTTGAATGTGGCACCAAAACAGCAAAAAACACCTGACTGGATTGCGGTCAGCGCATTTTTTTCATAATATGCAATATGTTGCAGTGCACCAAGAGTGGTAGTTATGGCAGTATCAGAAACCTCCGTGGCATCCGCCGAGAAGCCTTTTCTCAACGGGCAGACCGTAGCCATACAAGTCCTTGAGCGTACCATGCGCCTTCTGGATGCCCTGGCGCGTCATTCAGATCCCGTCGCCCTGAAAGACCTGGCTGCGGCAACCAGCCTGCATCCTTCCACGGCCCACCGTATTCTCAATGATCTGGTTGCCGGTCGCTATGTCGAACGAATCGACAGCGGCACCTATCGGCTGGGCATGCGCCTGCTCGAACTGGGTTCGCTGGTCAAGGGGCGGCTCAATGTGCGTGCCGTGGCCATAGAGCCCATGCGCGAGCTGCATCGCCAGACCGGGCAAACCATCAACCTTTCGCTGCAGCAGGGCGACGAGATCGTATATGTCGAGCGCGCCTGGAACGAGTATTCCGGCATGCAGGTCGTTCGGGCCATCGGGGGGCGCGCGCCCCTGCACCTGACATCCACCGGAAAGCTTTTTCTGTCCGCCTGCAGCGCCCGGCAAGTCCGGGCCTACGCCATGCGAACCGGCCTGGCCGGTGCCACCCGAAACAGCATTACGCAAACCGAAGCCCTTGATCGCGAACTGGCCCTGGTCAGGCGGTTGGGCTATGCGCGCGACAATGAAGAACTCGAGCTGGGGGTGCGTTGCCTGGCCGCAGGTATCTATGATGACAGCGGCACGCTTCAGGCGGGCCTGTCGATTTCCGCTCCCGCCGATCGCCTCCGTGAAGAGTGGATTCCCATCATGATGCGCATTGCGCGAGATATCTCGACTGCCCTCGGATACGAAGCCATCTGATCATTTGCTGCGCCGCAGCAAAATTATTGACATTGCCCGCCGCGCCTGTTAAATTAACATTGTGCAGCGCAGCAATGTCTGATTTTTCAGTGCAGCACTGACTTGTTGCCTGCTTGCCGCACCCACCCATTGATTCAGACAAACACTGCAGGTATACGATTATGAATACATTTTCTCAACAGGTTTTTGCCAACCAGCAAGCCTCCCTGGATAACTTCATCGCCGTTCAGAACTCTTTGCTGAGCGGATTCGAAAAACTGGTTGATCTCAACCTCAAGGTCATGAAGGCCTCCTTTGACGAGATCAGCGAAAAATCCCGCGAAGCCGCCAAGCTTCAGGATGCTCAGGAAGCATTCACCTTTTCTACCGCACTGCTTCAGCCCAACACCGAAAAAGCCATGGCCTACGGCAAGCACGTGTATGACATCTGCTCCGGACTGCAGGTTGACGTCACCAAGCTGACCGAAGCCCAGTTTGCCCAGTTTCAGCAGCAGGTTTCCGAAGCCATCGATCAGCTCAGCAAAAATGCACCGGCCGGTTCGGAAAGTGCCGTCGCACTGCTGAAGTCCTCCCTGGCTTCTGCCAGCAACGCCTACGAGAATGTCACCCGTTCAGCTCGTCAGGCTGCTGACATGGCAGAAAAGAACATTGCTGCCGCAACGGATGCCACCATCAAGGCAACCAGCGAAGCCTCCAAGGCAGGTGCCAAGGCGGCCAGCAAAGCCTGAGCGATCAGGTCTTGAACAGACACAGGGGCTTGCCCGTCCCTGATGCCCAATCGCCCGGTTCGCCGGGCGATTTTTTTGTCTGCTTCCGCTGCCGTTGTCATTGGGTATAGAATCAGGGCATGAGTTCGCCACCCACCGCCTTCTATTTTCCTGCGCCGCGCGCGCAGCGCTTCTGCACCCAGTGCGGCACCCAGCTGAGCCAGATTGTGCCACCGGATGACAACCGCTTGCGTGATGCCTGCGGACGGTGCGGAGCCATTCATTATCAAAACCCTCGCAATGTGGTTGGCGTGCTGCCCGTCTGGCAGGACAAGATCCTGCTTTGCCGTCGGGCCATCGAGCCCCGCTACAACACCTGGACGCTGCCCGCCGGTTTCATGGAGCTGGGCGAAACCACGGCTCAGGGCGCCATGCGCGAAACCCAGGAAGAAGCCGGTGCCCAGATCCGGCTGGGCGAGCTCTACACCATCATTGACGTCCCGCATGCCGAGCAGGTGCATTTCTTTTACCTGGCCAGCGTGCTCAGCCCCCAGCTTTATCCTGGCCCCGAAAGCCTTGACGCACGGTTTTTTCCGCTGGATCGCATTCCCTGGCATGACCTGTCGTTCCTGACGGTGGTGACAACCCTGCAGCACTATGTGTCTGATGTCCGCAGTGGGGAGTTCCCCATGCGTCATTACGATATAGACCGGTCCCGAACTGCAGCCAAGGCGACCGGACACGAGCCTGCACGCCCATGAACCCCATCCTCTGGCTCGATTCGGATACGCCGCTGCCGGATCCGGCGGACGCCAGTCGTCACGGCTTGCTGGCGGCGGGGCATAGTTTGTCATTGCCACGTCTGAAGGAAGCCTATCGCAAGGGAATTTTTCCCTGGTATCAGGCGGGTGAGCCGGTACTGTGGTGGAGCCCCGACCCGCGCATGGTGCTGCCTTGTGATCATCTTCGGGTGTCGCGTTCCCTGGCCAAGCGTCTGCGCCAGGTGGCACGCCAGGAGGAAGACGAGCAGCCCACCATGACCATCACCACCAACATGGCATTTGAGCAGGTCATGCAGGGGTGCGCACAGCCGGTTCCCGGGCGTGAACAGACCTGGATTACGCCGGAGATCTTTCAGGTATACCAGCAGTGGCACCAGCAGGGGCAGGTGCATAGCCTGGAGGTCTGGCGCGGTCGCAGGCTGGTTGGCGGGCTCTACGGCGTGTGTCTGGGCCGGTTCTTTTTTGGCGAGTCCATGTTTACCCGGGAGCCCGATGCCAGCAAGATCGCGCTGTCTTATCTGATCAGGGTGCTTCAGGCACGTGGCATTGCCCATGTTGATTGTCAGCAGGACACCCCCCACCTGCGTCGCCTGGGGGCACGTCTGTACCATCGCTCCGAATTCCTGGCCATGCTTGAGCAGGCGCAGCAATTTGACACCCCGGCGTGGGGTCGCGGACGTGTCATGCAATCCGGAGCCATCCTGCCATGAACCACGCGACGGAACACAACCTGCAGGCGTTGCAGTTTTACACGACAGCCGATTACCCGTGCAGCTACCTGCCCAGGCGGGTGGCACGGTCCCAGGTTGCCGCGCCTGCCCATCTGATCACGTCCGATGTCTATGACCGCCTGATCGAGCAGGGCTTCAGGCGCAGCGGCCTGTTTACCTACCGGCCCCAGTGTCGATCCTGCCAGGCTTGCATTCCCATTCGTGTGGATACGGCCCGGTTCAGGCCTGGCCGCACCCAGCGACGCACCTTGCGCCGTCATCAGCACCTGGTTGTCAGGGTGATGGCATTGCGAAAACACCCGGATCACTACGAGCTGTATTGTCGTTATCAGCATGCACGGCACGCGGGTGCAGGCATGGATGAAGATACCGAAGAACAGTATCACCAGTTTCTTCTGGCCAGCGCGACCCACTCCTGCCTGTTCGAGTTCAGGGAGCCTGATGGCACGTTGAGAATCGTCAGTGTGGTGGATGTACTGGACCGCGGCTTGTCGGCTGTCTACACTTTCTTTGATCCCGATGCATCGGGAAGCCTGGGAACCTACGCCATACTGTGGCAGATTCGGCAGTGTCAGCAGCTCGGGCTGCCATGGCTCTATTTGGGCTACTGGATAGCCGAGAGCCCCAAGATGGCCTACAAGGCGCAGTTTCACCCTTGCCAGATCCTGTATGATGGCGAGTGGTCCGAGCTGACCGTGCCCCACGGCTCCTGAATCCCTCCCTCGTCATGTCTGTGCTTTTCAATTTCTATCCGGCATTGCGGCCGCTGCTGTTTTCCATGGATGCGGAAGCCGCTCATCATCGCAGTCTGACCTGGCTGAAAACCTTGTCGTCATGCCGTTTGACTGGCCATTGCCTGCGGCAGCATGTGGCAGGCAAGCCCGTGCGCATCATGGGTCTTGAGCTTCCCAATCCCGTTGGGCTGGCTGCCGGGCTGGACAAGAATGGCGCCTATGTCGACGCCCTGGCAAGCCTGGGTTTTGGTTTCATTGAGGTAGGCACCGTGACACCGCGCCCGCAGGCGGGCAATCCCTCGCCCCGCCTGTTTCGCCTTCCTCGTTCGCAGGCGCTGATCAACCGCATGGGTTTCAACAATGATGGGCTGGATGCCTTTCTTGCCAACATTGCCGATAGCCATTGGGCCCGACAGGGGGGTGTTCTTGGTCTGAATATCGGCAAGAACGCGACCACGCCCAACGAAGCGGCGGTCGATGACTACCTGATCGGCTTGCGTGCCGTATATGCGCATGCGGACTACATTGTCATCAATATCTCTTCGCCCAATACCCAGGGGCTTCGCGATTTGCAGGGCGAACGCCAGTTATCAGCCATGCTGAGCCGTCTGAATCAGGAGCGCGAACGGCTTGCCGACGATCACGGAAGGCGGGTACCCCTGGCACTCAAGGTGGCGCCTGATCTCACCGCCGAACAGGTGGATGCCATGGCCCAGGTCTTGCTCGATCAATCCATGGATGGCGTGATTGCCACCAACACCACCATTTCGCGTCTTGCAGTAGAAGGTCAGCCCCATGCCGACGAGGCTGGCGGGCTGTCCGGCCCGCCCGTGCACGAGATGTCCCTGCCGGTCATTGCCCGACTGCGGGAGCGCCTGGGCCCGGAAGTTGCCATTATTGGTGTCGGGGGCATTGTTTCGGGTCAGCAGGCGCGTGAAAAGATGGCTGCTGGTGCCGATGCCATTCAGCTTTATACCGGCCTGATCTATCGCGGGCCCGCGCTGATCAGCGAATGCGCCAGGGCACTGGCTGATCCGGTGGGAGTCTGACCAGTTGTGGTCAAAGCGGGCTTGTCAGGATGTCAGGGTGGCCAGAGACCAGAACTCAGGCAGAAAGCACTCTTCGACCAATAGCGGCTGACCCGCTCGCCAGAATGTAGAGCACCTGGCCAGCAGCGGTGCGCCGGACGCCAGTGCATGGGGCCACGCCGTTTCAACGGTCTGGAACAAGGGCTGCGAGGGCCGGAGCCGGGCCGTGCGAAAGGCGGAGCGTCTTATGGCGGGGTCATGGTAGAGCAGATCGGCCAGTGGCCGGGTGGCCAGGCCCCGCATGCCAGCCCATTCCTGGGATGAAGCAGTCAGCGGAGTCAGGCTGCGGGCGACGACGGCAGCAGTGGTATCCACATGCATGATGATTTCCCGTACCCAGATTGCCTGCTGCAACGGGCGCTCGAGCATCCAGGCCTCATCCTCGCCCAGGGTGGCTTCATGCTCGGACAGGACAGACAGGTCTACGGTGCCCAGCTGGCGCAACCCTGCTGTCAGTGCACCCGGACGTTGTAGCCAGGAAGCCTGCAGGGTGGTGATGCCGCTGACCCTGCCGGTCAGCCAGCCACTGCCGTGTCCGCTGTCTGTGTGGTGCACGATTCCGAAGGTTGTGATGCGTGATGGACATGACGCATGAAGTTGAGGATCCAGGCCGCCAGGGTGGCGTCATCGACATGCTGATCCAGGGACTGGAGGGCGGTCTTGATGCGCTCGGCAGGAATGGTATCGGTACGCTTCAGCATGAGATCCTTCGCATAATCCTTGGTGAATTCAGGGTGACCCTGAATCCCCAGGACGTTGTCGCGGATCTGGATGGCATAGAACGGGCAGAAGCCGCTGGAGGCCAGAACGGTGGTGTCGTCGGGCAGCGTGCTGACCTGGTCGGCATGGCTGACCAGCACGTGGAGGGCAGGGACGAAAGGCAGCATCCAGGGCTGGCGCTGCCTGACGGTGTTCACGGACACGCCAATGCCCCAGCCCTCGGGGTGTTTCCTGACCTTGCCGCCAAACGTCTTGGCGACCAGCTGGTGACCAAAGCAGATGCCCACGATGGGCTGTCCGGCCTGCTGTGCCTTGATCAGGAAAGCAGAAAGTCTGGGTATCCAGGGGAGGTCATCGTTGACCCCATGACGTGAGCCAGTAATGAGCCAGGCATCGGCCTCGGTGGGGGTGGCGGGCAATTCGCCTTCGTGACAGCGCCACACACGAAAACGCAAGCCGGGTTCGATGCCCTGCAGCAGCCGCACAAACATGTCTGGATAGTTGCTGTGCCGCGGCTGCAGTGTGCTGTTGACGTCATCACACTGTAAGATTCCGATATTCATTGCGGCAGATTTTGAGAAAGGGATGGAGGCGCAAGCCCATAGAAAAATGCGAAACACCTCTCACTATACCACTGTCACTTGTTGTAGCGATTGCGCGCCGATTTGCTGTTATTGTTGATCTTTGCATACCGGGCTTCGGAGGCCAACATGTCCACACACCTGAAAGCACGATCTCTGCTGGCCGCAGCAGTGATAACAGGCGCCTTTGCCTTTCCTGCTCACGCGCAATACACGGGGCCCTCGGAAATTGAACAACTGACCGTGGCTGAAATCCTTGAAAGTCCGGTAGATGACCAGGATGTCCAGATTCAGGGTCACCTGTTGCGGCAAATAGCGCGGAAGAAATTCATTTTTTCAGATGGTACGGGTGAGATCGTCGCGGAAATAAAACAGAAACATTTCGCCGGTCAGTCTGTTGACGATAAAACGCAGGTGGAACTTGTCGGTGAAGTTGACACCAGCTCAAAGCGCGCACCTGAGATAGAAGTCGACTCTCTGAGGGTGATTCAATAAGCCAGTATCCCCGCCGCCAGGATGCTGAATCATCCGGGTTGCCAGCAGCGCGGCAAGGAACAGCGCGAGTTCCCAGTAGAGTGACAGAGGCAAAAAAGCCCCGACTAGCGCGGCTGATGTCTTGTGCTGGCGTTCTGCCATCCTCATCGTCATGTGATGGACCCGTTTTTTGCAGATGGTTGTTGTCGTTCTATTACTCAACAACAAATCTGGGCTTGGTAAATTTGACCTTGAACCCGCCAAAAGACAGCTCGCCCGGCCCGTCTCAGCCTCATTTCCGTCAAGCACAAAAATGCCCGCTCAGTGGCGGGCTACGATATGCATTTGCGAAAATGCCATTTGGTATAACTGTCTGCAGCGTCGCATGGCCGCTGGAGGCGCAAGCCGGAATCGAACCGACGTACACGGATTTGCAATCCGCTGCATCACCACTCTGCCATTGCGCCTTGATCTTGAATACCTGATGTACCTGATAGGTGTAAAGTCAGCCATTATACCGTATGGTAGTGGCAACGACATAATAAACATAAATTATCGGGGAGACACCTTATGCAACCCGGTTGGTTGGTGCTGGTATCCATTGGTTACGCAGCCCTGCTGTTTGCAGTGGCCTGGGTGGGCGACCGCTATCCCCTGTACCCCCAACGGCCCTGGCTGCGTCCTGCTGTCTACAGTCTGGCGCTGGCCGTTTATTGCTCTTCATGGACGTTTTACGGTGCGGTCGGTTCGGCCGTCCGCTACGGCATCGGCTATTTTCCCATCTACCTGGGCCCGTTGCTGCTGTTCACGTTTGGCTGGCGCATCATCGAGCGCCTGGCACTGATTGCCCAGTCACAAAATACGGTATCCATTGCCGACTTTCTTGCTGCCCGGTATGGCCGGTCGCAGGGGCTGGCCGCCATAGTGGCCATTATCGCCATCATTGCGGCCATTCCTTATCTCACCCTGCAATACAAGGGGGTGGCCATCAGTCTGGAGATTCTGGGTGGCCCCGAGATGCTGTCCACCTATGGTGATCCCGCCCTGTATGTCGCCATCATCATGGCGCTGTTTTCAATCTTGTTCGGGACGCGCCAGGTGGACGCCACCGAACACCGTCCCGGCCTCATGCTGGCCGTGTCGTTCGAATCACTGGTCAAGCTGATCGCCCTCATTATTGTGGGCATTTTTTCCGTCAAGTGGTTTGCCCGGCAGGACATGAATGTGGTGGATGCGGCGCAGTCACTCATCCTGTCTCAGCCGCCTGTCGGGGTGGTCGGCCAGACACTGCTGGCGTTTACTGCGGTCATCTGCCTGCCGCGCCAGTTCCATGTTGCGGTGGTCGAGTGCGCCGATGTGGCTGATATTCGTCGTGCGCGCTGGTTGTTTGGCGCCTATCTGGCTATTGTCAGCCTGATGGTCTTGCCCATTGCCAGCGCGGGCGTGGCGGTGTTCGGGCACACGAATACGGTTGCTGCCGACAGTTTTGTGCTTGCATTTCCGCTCAGCCAGAACCAGTCGGCATTGGCCGTACTGGCCTATATTGGCGGGTTCTCGGCGGCA
>DATGUI010000294.1:0-18204 GCA_035301405.1 Burkholderiaceae bacterium | reverse complement strand
CGAGCAGGACGGTTGGCACCCCGTGCCCCTGGAGTCCGGCAATCTCTATATCAATCCCGAACCGATCGTGATGCGCAATGACCTTGCTGGCGTGCAGGCGGGCAAGAGCGAAGACGACGAGGGCCTGCTGGCGCTGAGTCTCACTGCTGAGGGTCAGGAGCGTGTCACGCAGGCCACGACACAGTATCCCGACATGCGTCTGGCGCTGATTGTCGGTAACACCTTGCTGGCTGCTCCGGGCTATTCCGAGCCCGTTGTCAATGAACACCTCATTTTTGCCGTGGGCACAGAAGAAAACGCCATGGCTGTTGCGCGGGCCATTGCTGGCGTGGATGAGGACGACCCAGGTGAGGGAGCTGGCAGCGAACCTGCCGCATGGGATTAAGCAGCCATGTCGGTGTCTCAGCAGGTGTTTTTGCACGACGCCATGCGTCGGCTGAATCTCACTCGCGATGTCTTTGCGTCGCGAATTGGTGTCAAGCGCCGGGCGCTTGACGCCTGGCTGCTTCCGGAAACCTCGTCTCACTATCGCAGCATGCCGCAGGTGGTCAGCCGTTTCGTGACTGAAATTGTTGAAAACGAGGCCTTGCTGGCGAAGTATTCCGACGGCACCCAGGCGGCGGGCCCATTGCGTGATCGCATTGCCATCCATGGCAAGCATCAGTTGTTGTCGGTGGATCAGTTCACCCGGGAGTCGGCAGAGGACTTTTTTCGTATTGCCGACCTGATGCAGCCCATTGCCCGACGGCAAAAAGTGTCGCGGGTGCTGGAGGGGGCCGTGCTGGGCAACCTGTTCTTTGAAGCCAGCACACGGACACGGGTCAGCTTTGGGGCGGCATTCTGCCGATTGGGCGGTTCCGTGTGCGACACCACGGGTTTTACGTTTTCTTCCATGGCGAAGGGCGAGTCGATTTACGACACCAGCCGTGTCATGAGTGGCTATGTGGATGCCATGGTGATCCGCCACCCGGAAGAAGGCTCGGTGGCCGAGTTTGCCCAGGCAACCAATATTCCGGTGGTCAATGGTGGAGACGGCCCAGGCGAACATCCCAGTCAGGCATTGCTGGATCTCTACACGATATTGACCGAGTTCTCTCGTCTGGGCAAGTTGCTGGATGGCTCCCACATCGCCATGGTGGGTGACCTGAAATACGGCCGTACCGTTCATTCCCTGATCAAGCTGCTGGCCTTGTATCGTGGCCTGAAATTCACGCTGGTATCACCGCCGGGCCTGGAGATGCCCGAGCATGTGCTCGAGCAGGCATCGCGCCATGGCCACGTGATCGAACAGACCAGCCAGCTGGAAGAGGGGCTGTCTGGCGCCGACGTGATTTACGCGACCCGTGTGCAGAAAGAACGCTTCGCAGCCGAAGAGCTTGAAGGCTACCGACCGCAGTTTCAGGTGAACCGGAACATGATTGACGCCTTCTGCAAGGATGACGTCATCATCATGCACCCCATGCCCCGCGATAGCCGGGAGGACGCCCACGACCTGAGCGTGGATCTCAATGATGATCCGCGTCTGGCCATCTTTCGGCAGACGGATAACGGAATCCCGGTAAGAATGGCAATCTTTGCCGTGCTGATGGGGGTAGAGGACCTGGTCCAGCATTCATTGCGCGACGTGACGTGGCGCCCGCCTGCCCATATTGGCCCCGACGATGCCTTGCTGGTGGGGGCCGATTAGGCATTTTCAGACTTGTTCGCCACCCAGGGCGTCGGACAGATCGGACAGCATGTTGCTGACCTCGCTGGCCATGAGGGTGAAGTCGGCATCAAACTGTTCGGCGGCATCATCAGCCTGCTGATCCAGGTTGTCCGTGAGGATATCCAGCGGTGTGAGGCGCTTGATTTCAAGCGCATCGGTCAGCACGAACGAGACACGGTCGGCCCAGGTAAGGCCCAGCCGTGTACAGCGCTTGCCGGCGTCAATATGCCGCTTGACGTCGTCTTCGTCAATGCTGTGACGGACAAACCGCACCGTTGCCCGGCTGTCGTCAGTGGCGCGCAGTTCGGCATCCTGGTCAATGGTGAAAGGAGCGGTAGCGGGGCCATCCAGCAGCCAGCCCGTCATGGTGCTGGCGGGTGAGTGAGTCAGTGACCATGGCATGACAGGAAAGGGCTGCAAGACCTTGGACAGCAAGTGCATGACACTGTCAGCCGGTGCCACGGCAGCGGCATCCACAATCAGCCAGTGATGACGGGTATCTATCCATACAGCGGTGTCGCGTGCAATGCTGAATGCCTTGGGCAGGAGTTCGGTCGTGACCTGTTCCTTGATTTCCTTCAGCTGGCGTCGGCCCGGGCGCCAACCCTGTTCGTCTTCGATATCCTGGGCCCGCCGATTGACGAACTGGTTGACTACCGTGGCTGGCAGCAGCTTTTTTTCTATGCGCAGTTTCAGCAGCAGTTGCCCGTTCAGGGCATGCACCAGGCCTGTATGAGGGGCCGGGGGCACCCAGCCGGCCGCCTGCATGTCTTGCGAGCCGGCAGGTTGAAAAGCCTGATCTTCAAGTGCGGATTCCAGTTCGGCAGCCTGAGGTTGCCATTGGGGTTGCAGACGAAAGACGCGTAGATTCTTGAACCACATGATATTGAATGAACCGGTTGGGAAAGTAAAACGAATCAGCGATTGTACGCACAATGGCCGTATACTGGCCAACGAATGAAACAGCTGGGCAAGGTATGTGCCAAGTCATTGCCGCCTGCTTGAGGCACTGATTATTTATACAGTATAATAGCCGCAAGGTAAACAAGGACAAAACCATCCCGCCGGCATTTGCAAGCCCCGTTCTTTTCTGCCAAGCTTGTCAAAATTGCTGTCACCATCACGTTTCAATTAAAGGTTCTCTATGTCTGACAAGGATCGCAGCGCGGCCGCTGCAGAACGCGCCAAGGCGCTGGCTTCCGCCATTACTCAAATCGAAAGGCAGTTTGGCAAGGGTTCGGTCATGCGTTATGGCGACGATCAAGCCGCCAGCCATGACATCCAGACCGTCTCCACGGGCTCGCTGGGGCTGGATATCGCCCTGGGCGTTGGCGGGTTGCCACGCGGCCGGGTGGTCGAGGTCTACGGCCCCGAATCCTCCGGTAAAACCACGCTTACCCTGCAGGTCATTGCCGAAATGCAAAAAATCGGTGGTGTCTGTGCGTTTGTGGATGCCGAGCACGCCCTGGATGTCCAGTACGCCTCGCGTCTCGGGGTCAATCTCGAAGACCTCCTCATCTCTCAGCCCGACACCGGCGAACAGGCCCTTGAAATCACCGACGCGCTGGTACGTTCCGGTTCGGTGGATCTTATTGTCATCGACTCGGTAGCGGCTCTGGTACCCAAGGCCGAAATCGAAGGCGACATGGGTGACTCCCTTCCCGGTTTGCAGGCCCGCCTCATGAGTCAGGCCCTGCGCAAGCTTACGGCCAACATCAAGCGCGCCAACTGCATGGTCATCTTCATCAACCAGATCCGCATGAAAATCGGCGTCATGTTCGGCAACCCTGAAACCACCACCGGCGGAAACGCGCTCAAATTCTATTCTTCCGTCCGCCTCGACATCCGGCGCATCGGTGCCATTAAAAAAGGTGACGAAATCGTCGGTAATGAAACCCGCGTCAAGGTGGTCAAGAACAAGGTGGCGCCTCCCTTCAAACAGGCTGAATTCGATATTCTCTACGGGGCAGGCATCTCACGCCACGGTGAAATCCTTGACCTGGGCGTCAAGGCCGGTATTGTCGACAAGGCCGGTTCCTGGTTCAGTTACGATGGCGATCGCATCGGTCAGGGGCGCGACAACGTCCGTCAATACTTGCTTGAACACCCCGATATGGCAAGTGAAATCGAAAACCGTGTGCGTGAACACTTTGGCATCAAGCCCCTGGCGGGCACAGAAGCGGCTGCCCAATCCGCTGCGGCCGACGACACCAGTGCCTGACTCCCATGGCGGCAACATCGGCTGCTCCAACGCTCAAGGCTCGGGCCGTGGGCTACCTGTCACGACGCGAGCACTCTCGGGTCGAGCTCGAGCGCAAGCTGGCACCTCACGCCGGTAGTACGGCCGAGCTCCATCAGCTACTTGATGAACTCGCCGAACAGGGCTGGCAGTGTGATCAGCGTTTTGCGCACAGCCTGCTTAATCGTCGGCTGGCCAGGTACGGTTGGCAGCGCCTGGCCCACGAGCTCCGCCAGCATGGCATTACCGACACCATTATTGCCAGCCTGCGTGATGGTGTTCAGACAACCGAAGCCGAGCGTGCACAAGCAGTCTGGGAAAAGCGCTTCGGTCAGCCTGCCGATTCGCCCAAAGAATACGCCCGACAGTACCGTTTCATGATGTCGCGGGGGTTTGCTCCTGAGTTGATACGCCGCTTGCTTGGAGACTTGCCTCCGCCAGCGGCTCCCTGATACCGCTCAACGAGCCAAAACACGTTTTTCTTGCCTGTTCTACAAAGGCCTGCATGTAATCGGCATCGGCATCTTCGGTACGCACGGCTGCATAAAGCGTGCGCCACACCCCTTTTTCGCCCAGATGACAGACATCCAGCCAGCCATGACCCAGGTATTCTGTCACGGCCCAGTTGGGCAGGGCCGCCACACCACGCTGGCTGGCCACCAGCTGGGCAATGACCGGCGTGAGTTCCGCCTGCCGGCAATCGGCAGGTTCCACGCCAGCCGGATCCAGGAAATAATTGAAAACATCCAGCCGTTCGCGTTCCACCGGATAGGTGATCAGCACCTGGTCACTCAGTTGTTCCGCTTCGATATAGCGGCACCGGGCCAGCGGGCTGCTGCTGGCCACGGCCAGTATCAGTTCGTACCGAAATAGCGGCCAATAGGACACATTGTCCAGGCTGACAGGATCAGAAGTGATGACGACGTCCAGGTCACCTCGAACCAGGGCGGGCAGTGGCGCAAAGGAAAAAGCGGCAGAAAGATCCAGGGTGACATCGGGCCAGTCATGGCGAAAGGCGTCCAGTGCCGGCATCAGCCATTGAAAGCACGAGTGGCATTCAATGGCCAGATACAGCCGTCCGGTACGCCCGGCGGCCAGTCGTTGCAACTCCAGCTGGGTAGCACGAATCCGGGGCAGGACATCATCGGCCAGGGCGATAATGCGAAGGGCCGCCGTCGTGAGGCGGGCAGGGCGTGTGCGCCGATTCAGCAGCGGCGTACCCAGGCGTTGCTCAAGATCCCGCAACTGATGCGACAGAGCAGACTGGGTGACGTGCAGGCTTTCGGCCGCTTCCATCAGGCTGCCTGTATCGCGGATGGCAGAAAGGGTACGCAGATGACGAACTTCAAGCATGGTTTATTGGGGACAAAAGAAGCAACAAGCGAATAACCCGCCATTATATGAGAAATATTCATATTCAAGCTGACAAGTTTGATTTTGATTCAAGCTGAAAGACGGGCACAATAGAGCTTTTGTTTATTCTTCTATGATTTCAAGGGCACAAGCATGACCGTCATTCATAATCTGGGGTTTCCCCGTATCGGCGCCGACCGCGAGCTCAAACATGCACAGGAAGCATACTGGAATGGCAGCCTGAGCATTGATGAGCTTCTGGCTACCGGCAAGACGCTGCGACAGCGCCACTGGCAACAGCAGGCTGACGCCGGACTGGACCTGGTTCCCGTGGGTGATTTTGCCTGGTACGACCATATCCTGGAATGGACCACCTTGCTGGGTGCCGTACCGGCACGCTTCGAACAGGACGACAGCCAGCCTGTCAGCCTGGACACACTGTTCCGGATGGCCAGGGGGCGTGCACCCAGTGGCACGCCGGCAGCGGCCTGCGAAATGACCAAGTGGTTCGACACCAACTATCACTACATCGTGCCCGAGCTTTCGCCTGATCAGGAATATCGTATCGCCCGTATCGAGCTTTTTGACCAGATTCAGGAAGCGCTGGATCTTGGCCATCGCGTCAAGGTGGTGATTCCCGGTCCCCTGTCCTGGCTGTGGCTGGGCAAGGGTGATGCATTCGAAGCGGGTCCGGCAGACGAAGGCAAGCTCGCCTTGCTGGATCGCCTGGTACCCGTCTACAAAGAGGTGCTCACCCGTATCCGTGACCTGGGCGTAGAGTGGGTGCAGATTGATGAGCCCATTCTGGCCCTTGATCTCTCGGACGCCTGGAAGCAGGCGTACGCTGGTGTCTACGAAGCGCTCAGCACCACGGGCGTATCCATTTTGCTGGCCACATACTTTGAAGGCCTGCGTGACAATCTGACCGTACTGGATGGTCTGCAGGTGGCTGGTGTGCATGTTGACCTGGTGCGGGCGCCCGATCAGCTTCAACCGGTGGCTGATGCCCTGCGTGATGACCAGGTATTGTCTGCCGGCGTCATTGACGGCCGCAATATCTGGCGTACCGACCTGGACCGTGTTCGTGAGCAACTGGCTCCGGTTGCGGCGCGTCTGGGTGACCGCCTCTGGCTGGCACCGTCATGCTCGCTGCTGCACGTGCCGGTGGATCTGTCTGTCGAAACCGAGATTGACCCCGAACTTCGCAGCTGGCTGTCATTTGCCCTCCAGAAGCTGGACGAGCTGGCCTGGCTGGCTGCCGATATGGATGGCAGCGCTGATGACACGGTCAGGCAGGCACTGGCTGATCAGCGTGCGGCATTGGCTGCGCGTGCAGCCTCCACCCGCATTCATCACGCTGCCGTGGCCCGCCGCCTGGAAGAGGCGAGCAAATTGTCGTTGCAGCGTACGCCCTTCAATGACCGGATTCAGGGCCAGCGCAGCAAGCTCAAGCTGCCCGCGTTTCCGACCACCACCATTGGCTCCTTCCCGCAGACGGCAGAAATCCGCGCGCTGCGCAGAAAATGGCGCAATGGTGAACTCTCTGATGCTGCCTACGAAGAGGCCATACGCAACGAGATCAAGGAAGTCATCCGTTTCCAGGAAGAAATTGGTCTGGACGTGCTGGTGCACGGCGAGCCCGAGCGCAACGACATGGTGGAGTATTTCGGTGAGTTGCTGGGCGGTTTTGCCTTTACCCGCAACGGCTGGGTACAAAGCTACGGCTCACGCTGTGTCAAACCTCCGGTCATTTTTGGTGACGTAACCCGTCCGGCACCCATGACCGTAGGCTGGTCCTCGTATGCCCAGTCCCTGACCGACAAGCCGGTCAAGGGCATGCTGACCGGCCCGGTCACCGTGTTGCACTGGTCCTTTGTGCGTGACGACCAGCCGCGCGACGTGACCTGCCGTCAACTGGCGCTGGCCTTGCGGGACGAAGTGCAAGATCTGGAAGCCGCCGGTATTGGTGTCATTCAGATTGACGAGCCCGCATTCCGTGAGGGGCTGCCGCTGCGTCGGGCCGACTGGGACAACTATCTGTCGTGGGCTGTCGATTGCTTCCGCCTGTCGACCAGTGGTGTGGCTGACGATACCCAGATCCACACCCATATGTGCTACTCGGAATTCAACGACATCATCGAGTCCATTGCGGCCATGGATGCAGACGTCATCACCATCGAGACCTCGCGCTCGCACATGGAACTGCTTGAGGCGTTTGAAGACTTCCACTATCCCAATGACATTGGCCCCGGCGTCTATGATATTCATTCACCAAATATCCCCGATAAAGGCTGGATGGTCGATCTCATGAAGAAAGCTGCCAAGCGCCTGCCCAAGGAGCGTCTGTGGGTCAATCCCGACTGCGGACTGAAGACACGCGACTGGCCGGAAACCCGCGCCGCGCTCGAGGCGATGGTAAAGGCTGCCGGTCAGCTGCGTTATACTTGAGCGCTTGATCGGTTTGACGTTTTCTGTATTCCATGCCGCTACCCGCCCCAGACGTTTCTCGCGAGCCCTTGCATACCCGTCGCATTACCATCAATGCGTTTGCTCGCGACGACGGCCAGTGGGATCTCGAAGCGGAGCTGATTGACGTCAAGGCTTACGACTATCCAATCAGGGACGGGAGCATCCATAAAGCGGGTGATCCCGTCCATCACATCCATCTGCGTGTCACCATTGATCGTGACTACAACATTACCGATAGCCAGGCAGCTTACGACGCCGCGCCTTACGGCGAGCATTGTGTCCGTATTGCCCCGGATTACCGGGATCTGGTCGGGCTCAATCTGCTGCGTCGCTTTCGTGATGCGGTCAGGAAGCGTTTCGGGCGCACGGCAGGTTGTACGCACCTGACTGAATTGACCTACGTGTTGCCTACAGCCGCGATTCAGACCATGGCTGGTCAGCGCCGCAATGACACCCAGTCTGAGGAATCAGCCAAGACGTCTACCCGGCCGTTTCATATCGATGGATGCCACGCGTTGCGTGCTGGCGGTGCGGTCGTCAAGGAACACTACCCGAAATGGTATGTCAGCCCCACCGGATCTACTTTTTCCAACACTCAAACGGATAAAAAATGAATATTCACGAATACCAAGGCAAGGAGCTGCTCAGCCAGGCCGGCGTGCGTGTGCCGCGTGGCTTTCCGGCTTTTTCCATTGACGAAGCCATGACGGCTGCCGAAAAACTCGGCGGACCCGTATGGGTGGTCAAGGCCCAGATTCACGCTGGCGGACGAGGTATGGGGGGCGGGGTGAAGCTCGCGCGCTCTCTGGACGAGGTCCGTCAGTACGCCACTGACATCCTGGGCATGCAACTGGTGACTCACCAGACCGGTCCTGAAGGCAAGGAAGTCAAGCGCCTGCTGATTGAAGAGGGCGCGGATATTCAGCAAGAATTTTATCTGGCGGTGGTCACCGACCGCGCCACACAGCGGGTCTGTGTCATGGCGTCCAGCGAGGGCGGCATGGAAATCGAAGAGGTGGCCGAAGCCACACCCGAGAAAATCCTCAAGGTGTTTGTTGATCCGGCAACCGGTCTGACCGAATCCGAAGCCACGGAACTGGCGCGCGGCATTGGCATGCCTGATGGCGCCATTGCGCAGGCTGCCGACCAGATGCAAAAGCTCTATCAGGTGTACTGGGATACCGATGCATCGCTGGCAGAGATCAACCCGCTGATCGTGACGGGTGACGACGAAGTCATTGCGCTGGACGCCAAGTTCAACTTTGATTCCAACGCCCTGTTCCGGCAAGCCGATATCCTGGCTTATCGTGATCTGGACGAGGAAGACCCGGCAGAGATCGAAGCCAGCAAGCACGATCTGGCCTACATTCAGCTGGACGGCAACATCGGCTGCCTGGTGAATGGCGCCGGGCTGGCCATGGCCACCATGGATACCATCAAGCTGTATGGTGGCGAGCCGGCCAACTTCCTTGATGTGGGCGGCGGCGCCACGGTCGAAAAGGTGACGGAAGCCTTCAAGATCATGCTGGCCAACGATGATGTCAAGGCGATTCTGGTCAATATCTTTGGCGGCATCATGCGGTGTGACGTCATTGCCGAAGGCGTGGTGGCTGCCTGCAAGGCGGTCAATCTGGACGTCCCGCTGGTGGTCCGCATGAAGGGCACCAACGAAGAGCTGGGCAAACAGATCCTGGCTGATTCCGGACTGCCCATCATCAGCGCCGACACGATGGCCGAAGCAGCCATCAAAGTCGTTGAAGCCACTCGCCAAGCACAATCCTGAAGGTTAATCATGTCGATTCTGATCAATAAAGATACCAAAGTCATCACCCAGGGTATTACCGGCAAGACCGCACAGTTCCACACCCGTGCCTGCCGCGAATATGCCAATGGCCAGGCGGCTTTTGTAGCCGGGGTTCATCCCCGGCGTGCCGGCGAAGATTTCGAGGGCATTCCCATTTATGGTTCCGTGAAAGACGCCCGCGATGCAACCGGGGCAACGGTTTCCGTCATTTACGTACCGCCTGCCGGGGCGGCTGACGCCATCTGGGAAGCGGTGGATGCCGACCTGGACCTCGTCATCTGCATCACGGAAGGCATTCCGGTGCGTGACATGCTGGCCTTGCGAAATCGCATGCGTGCTGAAGACAAGAAGACGCTGTTGCTTGGACCCAACTGCCCGGGCCTGATCACGCCCGACGAAATCAAGATCGGCATCATGCCCGGTCATATTCACCGCAAGGGCCGCATTGGTGTAGTCAGCCGGTCCGGCACGCTCACTTATGAAGCCGTTGCCCAGGTCACCGAGCTGGGGCTGGGGCAGTCTTCGGCCGTGGGCATTGGCGGTGACCCCATCAACGGGCTCAAGCACGTGGACATCCTCAAGATGTTCAACGAGGATCCCGACACCGATGCCGTCATCATGATCGGCGAAATCGGCGGCCCTGACGAAGTGGAGGCGGCACGCTGGGCCCAGAAGAACATGACCAAGCCAGTGGTGGGCTTCATTGCCGGCGTTACTGCACCGGCCGGCAAGCGCATGGGCCACGCCGGCGCCCTGATTTCGGGTGGGGATGACACTGCCGATGCAAAGCTTGCCGTGATGGAGGAGTGTGGCATACGCACCACGCGCGATCCATCCGAGATGGGCAAGCTCTTGCAAAGCGTTCTTTAGGGGCGCACCCAGATGGATGCGCTTCATTGGGGCGCGCTCTTTCAGATTGTCGTTATCGATCTCCTGCTGGGCGGCGATAATGCCGTGGTCATTGCCATGGCTTGTCGTGGCCTGCCGGCCAACCGTCGCCGTCAGGGCATTATCTGGGGAACGGTGGGTGCCATTGCGCTGCGCGTCATCATCATTGCATTTGCGCTGGCGTTGCTGGATCTCCCCTGGTTGCGGCTGGTAGGCGGCCTGACGCTGTTCTGGATCGGCATTCGTCTTCTGGCGCCTGCTGCCGAGTCCCATGATGCAGTCACTGGTGGGGCCACCCTGGGTGCCGCCATCAAGACCATCATCGTAGCGGATCTGGTCATGAGCCTGGATAATGTCATCGCGATTGCGGGTGCTGCGAGCAGCGCACACATGGATCATCAGATGTATTACGTGATTTTCGGTCTGGTCATCAGCGTGCCCATCATTGTCTGGGGTAGTACACTAGTCCTCAGGCTGATCGACCGTTTTCCGCTGGTTGTGACAGCGGGTGGTGCCTTGCTCGGCTGGATTGCCGCCAGTCTGATCCTTTCGGATCCGGTTGTGCTGAATCAGCTGCAACACCTCGGGCAGGGTATATGGGTCAGCCCGGATCCGACCGGAGTCGGTCTGGTTCCACACGGCGGGCTCAAGCTGGGCCTTGAAATTCTCGGCGCTTCCATTGTTGTCGGGGTTGGCAAGTGGCTGTCCGCCAAACATGGTTCAACTGTATCGTAAGGTTTGTTATGGCTTTTACCAAATCCTCGGCCAACCAGAAGTACGAGTCTGGCCTGTCACTGCTGCAAGGGCTGTCCATTCTGGGCGTCATTGGCATTATTGCTGCCATCATCTTCAAATATCTGGCCGGCTAAGCGCACATCATGTCGCAGCCGTCCCGTCTTGTCATTGCCACCCGTGCCAGCCGTCTGGCCCTCTGGCAGGCTTATCATGTTCGCGATCTGCTGGTTGCCCACTACCCCGAGTGTCAGGTCGAGCTGCTCGAAATGACCACCAAGGGCGACCGCATTCTTGATCGCACCCTGTCCAAGATCGGTGGCAAGGGGTTGTTCATCAAGGAGCTGGAAACGGCTTTGCTCGATGGCCGGGCCGATCTGGCCGTGCACTCGCTCAAGGATGTCCCGGTTGAGCTGACCAGCCCGTTTGCATTGCCTGTCATCATGCCGCGCGACGACCCACGTGACGCTTTTGTCTCCAATCAGTATGCCAGCCTGGCCGACATGCCGGCGGGGGCCGTGGTTGGCACGTCCAGCCTGCGGCGGCAGGCTCAGGTCAAGCATGCCTTTCCGCAACTGGTGGTCACACCCTTGCGAGGCAATCTGGATACCCGGCTGGCCAAGCTGGATCGTGGTGAGTATGACGCCATCATTCTGGCTGCAGTCGGTCTCAAGCGTCTTGAACTGTCGCATCGTATCCGCAACAAGGTCAGTGTGGAGGCCAGCCTTCCATCGGCAGGCCAGGGTGCGCTGGGCATAGAAATCCTCGAATCGCGTCCGGAGCTTGCCGAGTGGCTGGCACCACTGGCTTGCGCTAATTCCACGGCCTGTTCACTTGCCGAGCGTGCAGTGTCACGCGCGCTGGGTGGCTCATGTCAGGTCCCGCTGGCAGCGTATGCCGAGGTCGAAGGCGATGAAATCTTCATTCGCGGCCTGGTGGCTGAGCCGGATGGCTCTGAAGTCATGCGAGCACAAGCCCGCGGGCCACTGGATGCAGCCGAACAACTCGGCAATGATGTGGCCTGCAACCTCATGAGCCAGGGGGCCGATGAAGTTCTGGCCCGTCTCTTGTCGCCTGACAACCCGGACCACGGTTAGCCGGGTACTGGCAGGCATGCCCCAAACCGTTATCCTGACGCGTCCCGAACACCGCAATGCGCCGCTTGCCGGCCGACTTGAAACCCGGGGATGGAACGTTCTCAATCTGCCGGCCCTGGCCTTGGCTCCCCAGTTGCCGGAGCCCGGGAACGTTCCCATGCCCGATGCCTTCGACGCCATCGTGTTCGTCAGCAGCTTTGCAGCCAACGTCTATCTCGATGGATTGCGCAAACGGCAGCCGTCAGTGGTCTGGCCGGATCACACGCTGGCCGTTACCGTCGGCCACGCCAGTGCTCGCCCCTTGTACGAGGCGGGGTTCATCCCCCACGCACAAATCGTACACCCCAGCCCACGTCATGGTGGCCACGATTCCGAAGCGTTGTGGGCGCGTTTACAGGCAGAGGCACGCGACATCAGGCGAGTGCTGGTGCTGCGCGGGCAGTCCGGACGCGAATGGCTGGGCAGCCAGTTTGAACAGACCGGTGCTGAAGTCCGGCGGCTGGCTATCTATGAACGGCGCCCTGCCAGCTGGAGCAAGCAGCAATGCCAGGATCTGGATCGGGCTTTGCAGCAACCAGACAAAGCGATTATGCTTTTGACCAGCTCGGAAGGGGTGAAGGCGCTGCATGGCCGGATTGCCGGCCTTGGGCTGCTGCCTGCCTGGGCAGGCATCCGGTTCGTCGCCTTTCATCAACGTATCGCTACTCAATTACAATCTATACTGCAGGAATCCTGCTTGACCCTGCAACACCCCGTCATGCTGTGCGAACCGTCCGACATGGCCTTTTGCCAGATGCTGGATTCTCTGCGTAATACGCATAACGGTTGACAAGACGATATCCTCCCATGACAGATCAAAAGCCAAACACACCTGCCGACGCGCCCAAGAAAAAGGCGGCTTCCAAATCTCGCAATGCTCAGCCTGCTGCGCGCAAGGCTGCTGCGGCCGAGCAGCGTGCGCAAGACAGCACCGCCGTCGACGGCAATCAAAAAAACACGGCGAAGCGGACTGCATCAGCAAAAAAGTCGACCGCGGCGGCGGGCAAGTCAGCGGCCTCCAGGGCGACACCAGAAAAGACGAAGCCAGATACGGGCAGCGTCCCGCCACCGCGCACATCCGGGGCCGGCATGGCAGGCAGCGAGCAAGAGCCGGCCGGCAAGTCATCAGGCAGGTTCACGACAGCGGTGTTGTGGTTGCTGTTTATCTTGATCCTGGTTCTGGCTGCTGGAGGGGTCTATCTTTTCAACAACATGCAGACCTCCAGCCAGTCGCTGTCGCAGTTCCAGTCCACCCAGGAAGAAGCGCTTGACCAGGCACGACAATTCAGTGAGCAGGCACAAAAACAGGCTGCAGATGCCGCAGATGTCCTGTCGAAGCAAGAAGCAATGCTGGACGATCAGGCAGACGACATCGCAGCGCTGCAAAAGTCCCTGGCGGATACCCAGGCCGAACTGCAAGATCTTGGTCAAGCCTATCAGCGCCTGACGGACCGCGGCAACGACCTGGTATTGCTCAACGATATTGAAAACCTGGTGACCATCGCACAGCAACAGCTGCGGCTGAGCGGCAACGTGGCCAACGCCATCATGTCGCTGGAAACGGCACAAGCTCAGCTGGCGCGGGCCAGCCGTCCCACCATGGCGTCGCTGCAGCAGACCATCAATGGAGACCTCGACAGGCTGCGCACAGCGCAAGTCGTCGATGTGGCTGCCATCTCGGTCCAGCTCGACGAACTGGCTGATCTGGTTGCGCGAGCCCCCCTGCTGGTCCCCGATGACGCAATGCCCCGGATCAAGTCCGGACTGGCCTCCGACAATGCCGACGATACGCCGTCAGCAGCCGATCAGGACCCGGATGCTGCCGAGGCACCCTCGTCAGAAGCGCCCGATGCTTCTGCGGATGAATTCAGTGCCAATCCAGACGATAAAAACTGGTGGCAGCGTGTGCTGGATCAAGTTGGTTCATGGGCAGGCAATGCAGCCAGCACGCTACGCACGGATATCGACCGGTTTGTCTCCGTGCGACGGGTGGATGATTCCACGGCACTGTTCATTTCTCCTGATCAGGCCAGTCGTTTCCGCGATCATCTGCGACTACGCATCATGACGGCACAAATGGCGTTGGCCACGGGTCGCGAGAACGTCTGGGAAACTGAAACACAAGCCCTGCAGCAGGCGATAGAAGGGCGGTTTGACGAAACTTCCTCGCATTCGCGCAAGGCCGTCAAGCTGGCTCGTGATCTGGCAGACACGTCCATCATCGTCAAGCTGCCCACGGTCGACAACAGCATCAAGGCGCTGGAGTCGCTGCGGCAATCCGGCTCGGAGGACGCCGACGATGAAAGTGCTGATTCCGACAATACCGTTGCCGAAAGTGCCGAGTAATCACGCAAAGGGCAAGTTATGAGAACATGGTTCTGGACAATTCTGGTGCTGGCGGCGGCCGTGGGCATTGCCTTGCTGCTGCGTGGCCATAGCGGCAACCTGCTGATACTGCTCGATTCCTGGCGTATCGAGGTTTCCCTGACCTTTGCGGTGGTTGTGCTCATTGCTGCCTTTGTCTTGCTGTACGTGGTGTTGCGTCTGATTGCCTGGCTGACAGGCTCGCCACAACGTTATCGGGACTGGCGCGGCAATCGGGCAGGGAAGCGTGACCAGGCGTTGATAGAAAGCGGCTGGATACACAGCCTGGAAGGCCGTTACGAACTGGCCGATAAAGACTTTACCCGGTTGCAGGGCAAGACGCGTTCTTCAACCAGCAAGGTGGTGGCCATGCTTGCGGCATCGCGCGCGGCCTGGCGACTGGGTGAAAGACAGCGCAGTCTGGACTTGCTGGCCCAGGCGGGCAACACGGCCCGGCAAGACTATCGTCTGCAAGAAGCCGTAGCCGTGGTGACCGCCGAAGTCTATCTTGATGACAATCGCCCCGAAGATGCCTTGCTGCTCCTGCAGCCCCTGCACGACGCCACAACGCGTTATGTTCATGTCAAGCGACTGCTGCTGAGGGCCCACCAGGCATTGGGCAATCATGGCGAGGTCTACGAGATCACCCGCTGGCTGCAGGCGCGTCGGGCCTTGTCAGAGTCAGAGGCATCGCGCTATCTGGTCGTATCCGTTGCGGCCCGCATCCAGGCAGCAGGCAGCGAAGGCTTCAAGGCCATCTGGAAACCGCTGCGCCCCGAAGAAAAAACCACGCCTGCCATCGCCTTTGTGGCGGCCGAAGTTCTGTCACAGGCGGATCAGCATGAAGAGGCCGGACGGATTCTTGAAGCAGCCATCGACAGCACCATGGACCCGCAACTGCTGGGCGCGTATTCGCAATGTCCGCCCGAGCATGTTCGCAAACGGCTGAACCGTGCCGAAAACTGGCTGAAGACACACACTGACAACTCAGCCTTGCTGGCCGCCCTGGGTGCCCTGTGCATGACAGCTGAACTCTGGGGGCCAGCTGAACGCTACCTGCAACAAAGCATGGCCCAACGCAGCGATATGCGCATTCACGCCCTGTTGGGTCAGTTGTACGATCACCTTGATCGCCCCGAGGCGGCTGCGCGCCATTGGCGTCTGGCGGCAGACGTGGCCGGCAAATTGCCGGTGGTATCAGCCTTGCGATCATTACCCGCAGCGGACACCCGCCACGACCCCACCCTCATCGAAGTGGATACCGAAGCATTGACACGCGAAGACGGAACGGCGGCAGCCATCCATGACAGCGATGGCGGGTCGCTCAAGCGGGCCAGTTGATTTTTTCTAGTCTTCTTTAAAAAGTGAAACCCAGACATGAGTCTTAATAACGTTACTGCCGGATCAGGCCTGCCTGACGAATTCAACGTCATCATCGAGATCCCCATGAATGCCGATCCCGTCAAATACGAGGTAGACGAAGAAACCGGCTGTATTTTTGTTGACCGTTTCATGTTGACGGCCATGCATTACCCCTGCAACTACGGCTATATCCCCGACACGATTTCCGACGACGGCGACCCGTGCGATGTGCTGGTACTGGCACCCTTTCCCGTGCAGGTCGGGGCTGTTATCCGGTCACGTGCCATTGGCGTGCTGCAGATGGACGACGAGGCCGGTGGCGATGCCAAGGTATTGGCCGTGCCGGTGGACAAGCTGTACCCGCCTTATCGCACCATACGTTCCCCCCAGGATCTGCCGGCTGAAGAAACCGCCCGCATTCAGCATTTCTTTGAGCACTACAAGGACCTTGAACAGGGCAAATGGGTCAAGGTCAAGGGCTGGGCCGGTCCTGATGCAGCCCGCAAGGAAATCATGGATAGTGCGGAGCGTTACAAGCAGTCCTCCTGATTTTTGTGTTGCTGAGTCAGCTGCCAGACCCCGCATCGTGCATGCGGGGTTTTTTGTTGGTGCGTCCGGAGCGGGCGTGCTGATAACGGTTGTACCCGATGCCTGGCCGTACAAGTCGTTGAAGATTCTTCGGGCTGTGATGCTTCTGCCCATTGCGGGTTTTGCGAATTGTGGAGGGGCTTCAGGGCGGCCACACTGGTAGTCAATCAGATACCAGCCAGGAGGGCAGCCGCCATGACTTCATTCCTTTTTCGTGCCACATCGGGCCTGCCGCCAAGGCAGGGAGAAAGGCGCGGTCGGCAAGCTGTCAAAAACAAGGACGCGGTCGTCCGGCACCGGCACAACAGGCAACGTGGCCAGGGCATGACCGAATACATCATCATCGTCGCGCTGGTGGCCATTGCTGCCATTGCCGTGTATCAGTATTTTGGTCAGGTGGTGCGCTCGCAGACCGCGGCCATGGCCAAAGAACTGGCTGGAGAAGACGGCACAGCGCAATCCGAGGCAGCCCGGCAAGCGGCCGAATCCGCCTCCGGCCAGACCGAAACCAAGACCCTTCAGTCGTTTACTGGCAATGCCGGAGGCCAGTAATGCAAGCATGCCTATGTAGCCACACTGATGGCAGGCTCATCAGACATACCACAATGCAGAGGGCCGCTCACCATCAGTCAGGGCAAGCGCTCGTGCTGGGTCTGGTGATTCTGTCCGTTGCCATGGTGGCATTTTTGCGTTTTTTCCATGTGGGGCAGGTTGTGGCAGCGCGTGCCAAGCAAACCCATGCGCTGGATGCGGCTGCATACAGCGGCGCGCTGGTTCAGGCGCGGGCGCTCAACATGCTGGCGTTCATCAATCGGGCACAAGTGGGTCACCACATGGCCATGGCGCACCTGGTCACGCTGGGGTCCTGGGCTCACTTTGCCGGTACGCAGGCGGGGCAGCTGGCACGGCAGAATCCGCCCCTGCATCTCATCAACATGATGTTCGGCAGCGCTCATGGGCAAGCCTACTCAGCAGCGGCCCAGGCATCCGGGCTGATACAGATGGCAAGTCAGACAGGGCAGCTTTCCAGTGCCTATCAGCAGCATCATCAAACCCTTGTCGAGATTTTTTCGACGGTTCAGCAGCAGGTGGTGGATTCGGTGCCGTCTGCTCGCGAGGCAGCCATGCAACACATCTTGCAAAGAAACTATCCCGGGCATGAGGGCGAGTTTGACCTGTCCATCACCGATACTGCCTGGTCGGGGTACCTTCACCGCGTGGCCGGTGCCAGCCTGCGTCCGTTCGTCAAGCAGGTGGCTGACCTGTATGCCTTTCTTGATACCCGCAACCACACGGCGCGTAACCCTTGGTCTGTTGACGCACGATGCCCGCAAAAACGTCACGAGCTGCGGCGTCGCGGCAGCACGCAAATGGATGCCAGCGGGCGGTGGCAGTCCATCGATACCGAATCGTTTCATGCCGTGCGCTCCAATCGCTGGATTGGCTGCTACTTTCGCGAATACTCCATGGGATGGGGTTGGATTCCGACTCGCACCGGACAGCTGCCCGATGGTCCCTATGTCGACAACCCACCCGACAATTTCTCAGCACAAGATTTTTG
>DATGUI010000293.1:0-2281 GCA_035301405.1 Burkholderiaceae bacterium | reverse complement strand
GGCGCTGCCCGCACCATGATCCGCGAAGCCTGGTGGATGATTGTCTGGCCCGGCCTGGCCATTCTCTTCACGGTTCTCGCCATCAACCTTATTGGCGAGGGGCTCAGTGATGCCCTCAACCCGCAACTACGCAAGCACAATGACTAATCAGGACACGCACATGGATGCCGCCGCAACAAGCCTGCTGACGGTTGATCGTCTCTCCGTCCCGCTGCCTGCCGGCGGCGATCGGCCCTTTGCCGTCGAAGACATTTCCTTTGATGTTCGTGCGGGTGAAATCGTCTGCATTGTGGGTGAGTCGGGATCAGGCAAGTCGGTCAGCGCGAATGCCATCATGGGGCTGCTGCCAGAAGAGCTGACCCCGTCTGCCGGGAAAATCATGTTCCAAGGTGCAGACCTGCTGCAGCAGTCGCCCGCCCGCCTGCGGACCATCAGGGGACAGGAAATCGGCATGATATTTCAGGAGCCCCTGTCAGCACTGAATCCACTCATGACCGTCGGCCGCCAGATTGCCGAAGTCATGCACGTGCATGATCAATACCCTGGCGAACAGCGACGCGCCCGGGTGCTGGAAATGCTCGATTTTGTCGGCTTGCCCGACCCCGCCCTGCTGTATGACAGCTATCCGTTCCGCCTGTCCGGCGGACAGCGTCAAAGGGTGATGATTGCCATGGCTCTGGCGCTGGAGCCCGATCTGCTCATTGCCGATGAGCCCACCACGGCCCTGGACATGACCACGCAGGCGCAAATTCTGGATCTGATCTTGCGAATCCAGAAAGAAAAAGGCATGGGTGTCATGTTCATCACCCATGACTTTGGCGTGGTGGCCGAGATTTCCACCGGGTTGTGGTGATGGAAAAGGGTGTGCTGGTCGAGCAAGGCAGCGCCGAGCAGGTGCTCAATCATCCCCAGCACCTCTATACCAAGCGTCTGATCGCTTCCGTCCCCCATGCACACAACGCGCCCGAGCGCAATCCTGTCGACACCTCGGAAGCACCCGTACTGGAAGTCAGGGGTCTGCACAAGACCTATATAAGTGCCGGCGGATTATGGCGTCCGAAACGTGTGGTCCCTGCCGTCAAGGACGTCAGCTTCACCATCAGAAAAGGGGAAACCCTGGGTGTGGTGGGTGAATCGGGATCCGGCAAGTCCACGCTGGGCCGCTGCCTGCTCAAGCTGATGGCATTCGAACAGGGCGAAGTCCGGTTCAACGGACAAGACATCGCGCCGCTCAAGGAACACGAGTTCCGGCCCATGCGCAAGCACATCCAGATGGTTTTCCAGGATCCGTTTGCCTCGCTGAACCCGCGCCACAGCATCGGGAAAACCATTTCCGACGGGCCTGTGGCCAACGGCATGTCGCGTGGCCAGGCCCAGGAGCGTGCCAAAAAGCTTCTGGAGCTGGTCGGGCTGGACGCCTCGGCCTACTACCGCTACCCCAACCAGTTTTCGGGCGGGCAGCGTCAGCGGGTGGGCATTGCCCGTGCCCTGGCACTGGACCCCACCCTTCTGATCGCCGACGAAGCGGTGTCGGCGCTGGACGTCTCGGTGCAGGCACAAGTTCTGGAACTGCTGCACGAGCTGCAGCAGAAGCTGGACATTGCCATGCTGTTCATTACCCACGACCTGCGTGTTGCCGCGCAAGTCTGTGACGCGGTCATCGTGATGTATCACGGCGAAGTCGTTGAACAGGGCGCACCCGGACAAATCTTCCAGAATCCACAGCATCCGTATACCCAACGCCTGATTGAAGCCATTCCCGGCAAGCAATGGGATCCTTCACTGGCACATACCGATTAAACTAGACTGATTACCGGAGTAAACCATGACACGTCCTGCTGCCGTCCCGACCGTCCAGATTGACAATGATCAGGTGCGCGTCACCGAATGGCGCTTTGGCCCGGGCGCTGAAACCGGCTGGCATCGCCACGAAATGCCTTACGTCGTGGTCCCCATGACAACCGGCCCGCTGCTGCTTGAAACCACGGAAGGTGAAAACACCAGCATGCTGACCACCGGCCAGTCCTATGCCCGCGATGCAGGCGTCGAACACAACGTCGTCAATCCGTCAGACACCGAGTTCGTCTTTGTAGAAATTGAAGTGAAGTAACCGCGCACCGGCCTGTCCCGCGCCATTCCCCAAGAGGTACCCTGCCATGTCCAACATTCAATCCGACACCCTTTCAATCAATGGTGAACGCCTGTGGCAATCACTGATGGATCTGGCCAAGATCGGGGCCACGCCCAAAGGCGGCAACTGCCGGCTCGCACTCACGCCGCT
>DATGUI010000292.1:0-7767 GCA_035301405.1 Burkholderiaceae bacterium | reverse complement strand
GCAGCCCCGGGATACCCCACGCCACCGACCCCATCAGCAGCGCTGTCAGCAGGGCAATGACCGGTGGCGGAATCCTGAGTTCCAGTCGTTGGATCATGGTTTCCATAACTTGTCATTTTGCCAGTCGGGACCAGGCGCGTCCATGACCATGTCTTGCATGAAGCGGACAAAGGTGGCGCACAGGCTTTAGAATTGATGTCTTTTCCTTCCCGGAAGAGGGAAGTGAATCCTCCGACATCTGTTTGTCTGCAACACGTATTCATGCTGGCATTATTTATCTTTATCGTCACACTGGGTTTGGTCATCTGGCAGCCGCGCGGCCTGGGTATTGGCTGGAGCGCGCTGGGTGGTGCGGGCCTGGCCTGGTTGACCGGCGTTGTCGAGTTCGCTGATTTGCATGTGGTGTGGGGCATTGTCTGGGATGCCACCTTCACCTTTGTGGCGCTTATCGTCATCTCTCTGATTCTGGACGAGGCCGGCTTTTTTAGCTGGGCCGCCTTGCATGTCGCGCGTCTGGCCCGAGGGCGTGGGTCCGCCCTGTTTCTGATGGTGATCGCGTTGGGCGCGTTGATTGCCGCATTTTTTGCCAACGATGGTGCCGCCTTGCTGCTTACGCCCATTGTCATTGCCATTCTGGCCCGTCTGGATTTTTCACCTTCAGCCACGCTGGCCCTGATTATCGCGACAGGTTTTGTTGCGGATACGGCAAGCCTGCCACTGGTGATATCCAACCTGGTGAATATCGTCACGGCCAACTACTTTGACATCGGCTTTGCGAGCTATGCCGCCGTCATGATTCCGGTCAATCTTGTCTCTGTCCTGGCAACCCTGGTCGTCCTGTGGCTGGCCTTTGGGCGCAGGATGTCATCCGGCTACGATGTCGGGGCGCTGGACACCCCTGCATCGGCAATCGTTGATCCGCTGGTGTTTCGCGCGTCAGTGCCCCTTTTATTGCTGTTGCTGGGGGCTTATTTTGCTACCGAGCCACTGGGCATTCCCGTGTCGTTTGTGACGGGCTCGGCTGCCCTCACGCTGATGGCCATTGCAGGCCGATGGTGGCGGGCAGGGCAGGGTGCCGTGGTATCCGTCAGCGCAGCCCTGCGTGGTGCACCCTGGCAGATCGTGCTGTTCTCCATCGGCATGTATCTTGTTGTCTATGGACTGGGCAATGCCGGTCTGACTGCGTATGGATCGCATATTCTCAACTGGCTGGGGCAGCAGGGAGCGATGGTTGCCACGGTTGGTACCGGGTTTCTGACTGCGTTGGTGGCCTCGATAATGAACAATTTGCCGTCAACGCTGGTGGGTGCCCTGGCCATTGATCAGGCACAGGTACCGGACACGACAAAAATGCTCATGGTGTATGCCAATGTCATTGGCAATGATCTTGGCCCCAAGTTCACGCCCATCGGAAGCCTGGCTACCCTGTTGTGGCTGCATGTGCTGGCCGGAAAAAACTACCGCATCAGCTGGGGGCAATACATGAAAATTGGTTTGCTGATCACCCCCCCTGTTTTGCTGGCTACGCTTGTTGCCCTGGCGCTGTGGTTGCCCGTGATGGCATGAAGGCGGGGTAATGGAAGGACGCTAGACCTTTGTTTGTTCCACGCCCACGCAACATTCTTCACGCAAGTATTCGATGAGACCTTCAAGGCGTTCGTAGACCGGATAGCACGTGACGGTACGCCCGGCTTTTTCCTGGCGGATGAGGCCAACACGAACCATGCGGGACAGATGATGGGAAAGGGTGGAGGCTGGAATGTTCAGGGCTTTCTGAATATCGCCAACGGATGCTCCCTGGGGACCCGCCTTGACCAGAAACCGGAAGATGGCCAGCCGATGCGTATTGCCGAGCTCCGCGAGGCTGTCAGCGGCGATTTCGTGTCTCATCATGCACTCCATTGATTTCCATATGTCTAGAATTATAGTTGACTTGGCAAGAGTTTCCGGATTACTGTTTGCCTGTGGTTCTATTATTCTAGAAATATAGAGGTTAGGCATGTCACCTGAACTCCAGGCAACACTGAACAAGTTTGTTTTTCTGGCCATCGAACTTGCTGTGCTTTTTCTTGGTATCAGTCTGTTGGTGGGCATGCTGCAAAGGCATATTCCCGCACACAGGATTGAGGCCATGCTTAGTGGGGAGCGTCACAGAAGCTATTTTCTGGCGGCAGGCCTGGGCGCCATGACTCCATTTTGCAGTTGCTCAACCATACCCATGCTCAAGGGCCTGATACGAGCCCGTGCCGGTTTTGGCCCCATGATGGTCTTCCTGTTTACCTCGCCACTGCTTAACCCGGTGGTCGTGGTGCTTTTGTTTGCCACCTTCGGGATGAAACTTACGGGCATTTACGTACTGGCTGCATTGCTGGTTTCGCTGACTGCCGGCTGGACATTGCAGGCACTGCGCTTTGATCGATATGTGCGTCAAGGTGCTTCTGCCGGGGGCTCGTCGTGCGCAGCCACGTCAGCCGCGCCCTGTGCAATGCCAGACACCAAGAGCGGCGGCACAAAGACAGAATCCACCTGCGCGAGCACCGTGCCTGCTTCGCCGCCAATGCTGTCGACCATCCATGGGGCCACAGCAACAAGCGCAATGAAGGCGGCATCTGGGCGATACGTCGGATTATGGGCGGAAACCTGGAAAGACTTTACCCAGTTGCTGCCTTATCTGTTTCTTGGTGTACTGACAGGCAGTGTCATTTACGGGTTCATGCCCATCGGGGTTCTCGAGCGGTATGCCGGCCCGGATAATCCACTGGCTATCCCGTTTGCTGCCATGATTGGAATTCCCCTGTATATTCGCGCCGAGGCCGTTATCCCATTGGCGGCAGGTCTGCTGAGCAAAGGTGCAGGGGCCGGAACCGTACTGGCCTTGATCATTGGCAGCGCGGGCGCCAGCATGACCGAACTTATCCTGCTTCGTGCGCTGTTTACCACCCGGCTGATTACCGTGTTCGTGGCCATCGTGCTCACGATGGCCGTGGTAGCCGGCTATGTTACCTACCTTGTCTACTGAGGACGATTGCAAATCATGGTATCAACCTGCCCTTGACAGATCCATGAGGGGCGTACATGCTTGGATGTCGGCTACTTCATGCAAGGAAGGACACCATGCCACACGCGGAATTTGTCACGACGCTGTTTGATGATCAACGCAATCCCAACAAGGTGACCGTCGCATTCACCATGGGGGTCAACGCATTGTTGCGCGGACACACTGCCAACATCATCCTGTTTGCTGAAGCCGTGGTGCTGGGCAAGCCCGATGCCATGGCGGATATTGATATTGGTGCGCCTTTTGAACCGGTTCCCGCGCTCTTGCGGCAATACCTGGAAAAGGGCGGTCGTATCGTGGTTTGCAAATCCTGCATGCTGCACAATGGCCTGGATGAAAAGGACATTGACTCCCGATACGAGATCTTTGCCGCACCGGAAGTCATTGATGCACTCATGAATGCCAAAGGCAGCTTGCAAATCAGTTGATCAGCCCCTGCTTCGGCATATCTCCTGATTTTCTTGACGTCTCTTTCTGCCGTCTCCGATCCCGCTTGGCTGCACGCTCCACCGGTGATTCAAATCGGGCGCTGCAGCCCGCCTGATCAAGCTTTCTTGCCACGATTGTTACGTTTGCACGCAATACGGCGTGCGACTTTAACATCTTTGCAGGCCGAATGAATAAAAAATTGTCATACTAAGGGCTGACTTCATACCGGGGCTTGAATCTTCAGTTTGACTGTCTGATCCAGGATGCCTTGCCATCTGGATGCAGCCATCACGTTTGTTTTTATATGAAACATATGTCAATAAATATAACTGTTTTCAGAGTACTTTCCAGTTTTTCCTTTCTCTTTTTCATGTTTGCCAATCATGCATCGGCCAGCGACAAGAATATCTATGGCTTGCACGAATATGTAGGTATTGCGCAAGCAGGCATTGTGCTTGAAGCAAAGCTCGATACCGGGGCCACTACCTCTTCATTGAGTGCAACCAAAATCGAGCTGTTTGAAAAGGATGATGAGCAATGGGTGCGCTTCCAGCTGGCCATCGAAGACGCTCCGGACAAGACCTTCGAGCTGCCCACGGTCAGATCAAGTCGCGTCAAGCGCCGTGCCGAAGACTACGATCCCGAAGATGAAAAAAGCTATGTGAAACGGCCTGTCGTTGAAATGGATGTCTCACTGGGTGACAGCACAGAGACGATAGAAGTCAATCTCGCCGACCGCAGTCGCTTCAAGTATCCGTTTCTGCTTGGGGCAAGCGCCATGAAGCAATTCAAGGTGGTTGTCGACCCCAGCGAGAGTTTCACGGCAAAAAAGCCGAAAATCAGTGATGACGATCAGTCAGCCTGATCAGGGGTATCAGACATGCGTACCCAGACGTTACACCTGCGTATATTGATTTTCCTGCTGACAACAGTCGGCATATTGTTGACGGCCTATCAGATTGTTGTTCTCAAGCTGCCGGTTTCCGAAGCAGAAACGGACTACGTCTGGAATATTGATGCCAAGGTTCAGTTTGATGCCACAGACGGTTCTGCCGTCAAGCTCAAGGCCTTTGTCCCGCCTCTGCGGGATCGGTTTCTGTCGCTCAACGAAAGCTTCATTTCCAGGGACTACGGTGTCAGCGTAGACAGGGAAGACGACAACAGGCGGGTCACGTGGTCTTCCCGGCGTGCTTCGGGTGCACAGACCCTGTTCTACCGGCTGGCAATCAGTTCGCGCTTTGGTGGTGAACCCCCGGTTGAAGACGGTCCCGTCTACCGGGATCCGATTGAAGTCGACGAGGCCGAGCAGGTCGCTGTCGACGCCTTGCTGGCACCGATTCGCGAATACTCTGCCGATGTCGAGACCTTTATCAGCGAAGCGATCAAACGCCTGAGCCAGGATGATGACGACCATGTCAGGATTCTGACGCAGGGCGAGTCCACACCCAAACAAAAAGCGCATGCACTGGAAGTGTTGCTGGCTGCTGCGCATGTGCCCATGGAGCGTGTCCACGTGTTGAACCTGAGCACGCCAAACACCCAGGAGCTTGATCTGTGGATACGCAGCTTCAATGGAAAGCGGTGGCTGTATTTTGAGCCGGTGAGCGGCGCCAAGGGCCTGCCGGACGACCGCCTTGTCTGGTGGCATGGCGATGACCCATTCATTGATATTGAAGGCGGAAAGAACGCCCGGGTACAGTTCACGGTCAATGACAGTGAAGTCAATGCACTGCGACTGGGGCAGATTGTTCAGGACGCCAATGCCGCATCACGCTTCCTGGATTACTCGCTATATGGCCTGCCCCTGAGCGATCAGCAAACCTATCAGCTGATTGTGATGATACCCGTCGGCGTTCTGTTCATCTTGCTGCTGCGTAACATCATTGGTCTGCAAACCCTGGGTACGTTTACCCCGGTCCTGATTGGCATGGCATTCAGGGAAACCGGCCTGGGCTTTGGTATCTTGTTCTTCACCATCATCACAACCATCGGCCTGATGCTGCGAGGCTACCTTGAATACCTGAAACTGCAATTGCTGCCTCGATTATCGGTGGTGCTGACCTTTGTGGTGATTGTCATGGCCGGCATCAGCCTGTTGAGCTACCGCCTGGGCGTTGACAGCGGCTTGTCCGTCTCACTGTTTCCCATGGTGATCCTGACCATGACAATCGAGCGATTGTCCATCTCATGGGACGAGCGCGGTGGCAACACGGCCTTCAGACAAGGCGTGACCACACTGTTTGCCGCAGCGGGGGCCTATTATCTGATGAATCTCGCCTGGCTGAAGTATTTTGTCTTCACCTTCCCCGGCGTCCTGTTGCTGATGCTGGCGTTCATGCTGCTCATGGGTCGTTATCGCGGTTACCGGCTCAGTGAACTCATCCGCTTCCGCGCCCTGGTCAAGGAGTAGTCATGCCTGGTCTATGGAAAACATGGCGGGCCCTGAGCGACCGGGGCATCATGGGCATCAACTGCCGCAATGCCGATTACATCCTTCAGCTCAACGAGCGTAAATTCTACCCGTTGGTTGACGACAAGGTCCTGACAAAAGACCATGCGTTGGCGGCCGGAATACAAGTGCCTGAAAAATACGATGTCATCAGCTCGGACAGTGAGCTTGGGCGCCTGCGGGAGCTGACAGAGCACCATTCCGATTTTGTGATCAAGCCTGCCCAGGGCGCCGCTGGCGAGGGCATTGTCGTGATCGTCGATCGCTTTGACGACTTCTATCGTACGGTATCGGGCCGTCTGCTCCGGCATGAAGAGCTGGAATATCAGATCTCCAACATCCTGACCGGCATGTATTCTCTGGCGGGTGTCCGTGATCGCGCACTGATCGAGTATCGCGTCAAGCCGGATCCGGTATTCAGCCAGATCAGCTATGAAGGCGTACCGGATATCCGGATCATCGTGTTGTGGGGTTACCCGGTCATGGCCATGGTGCGCTTGCCTACGCAGCAGTCTGGCGGCAAGGCCAACTTGCACCAGGGCGCCATTGGGGTAGGCATTGACCTCGCCACCGGCCAAACCCTGGAAGGATCATGGCTGAATGCCCGGATCAACAAGCATCCGGATACCTATCATCCCGTGGCAGGCATTACCGTGCCGCAATGGCACAATTTCATGGAGTTGGCGGCCAGTTGTTATGAGCTTTGCCACCTGGGCTACATTGGCGTCGACATGGTGCTTGACGAAGACAAGGGCCCGTTGATGCTGGAGGTCAATGCCAGGCCTGGCCTGAACATACAGATCGCCAATAATGCGGGCTTGCTTGAACGGACGCGGCCCATTGAAGCCCATCTGGCACGCCTGCAGGCGCAGGGCAAGACAGAAACGCCCGCCGAGCGTGTTGCTTACAGCGTTGATTCTGCAAGTTCTTGATCTTGTTGGTCGGGACGGGAGGATTCGAACCTGCCGCTGCGTCGAAGCGCGCCAACCGACCAGCCGTTTTGCATAATCATCAATAACGAAGGCAGCATACAGCGCCATCTTTGCCAAGTGAAACTTAGGTAAAACCCGCTATACGCAACAAGGCATGAGGATTTGCTCGTGCTGTCTATGCTAACAATGTATATGCTTGGCTAGTACCATGGCGCAGGAAAAAAAGATGTCTAAACACGCCGTTCTCACAATGAAGCTAGAGCCTGAACTCCGCGAAAACGTTATGGCTGAAGCCGCTAAGGAAGACCATCCGGCTTCCCAAGTCATGCGCGAATTGATGCGCGGCTACATCGAGCAACGCCGCCAAGCCCGCGAATATGCCGATTATTTGCGACGTAAAGTTGAGGCGGCACGCAGCCATGAATGGCTTGGTGCGGCCCGCCAACCCGAAGGGTGAGGACTTGGTGCCAGGCAAGGCGAACCCTTGCGCTGACGGAACAAACCGGCGCTATGCGTTGCACCAGGTCTTTCGGACAGGCGGCTGCACTATCGGCTACCGTGGTGCAAACCCGCTTGCCACGGCGTACCCCTTCAATGCCCAAAACGCCCATGAGCCGTTCGACCGTGCATCGTGCTACAGGAATGTGCTCACGATTCATCTGTTTCCAGGCCTTGCGTGCCCCATAGATACGAAAGTTCTGTTCCCAGACTCGGTGAATCTGTGGCTTGAGCGGCTCATCTCTTTGTGTACGCTCGGCTGATCAAAAACGAGGGCGGCACGCATGATCTGCTGTGGACGCGCAGCAAGCCGCAGGCGGCTTAAACCATTACGCCCCGCCTGTTAGCAGGGGCGCATCATCCGTTTCACGATGCGGGGATGTCGGCGTTCAGCAGCATGA
>DATGUI010000291.1:0-5048 GCA_035301405.1 Burkholderiaceae bacterium | reverse complement strand
CCCAGGCCCGGGACGCCGCCACCCCCCAACAACTGCAAAAATTGATCACCAGCGTGTGGCACCTGGCCGAAACAGAAAAAATCAGCAACTGGATCTGACCCAAGCAACCTGAGTGTGTCAGTCTGTCCGTCACATGTCCGGCCGGGCATGAATAACCGGGCACGGTTACAGAAATTGTGTTGCAATAAACCATTGAAACGTTTTTTCTTGTTGCCCGGAAAACACCATGCTGTATGACACCCTTGTAATTGGCGCCGGCATTGCTGGCGCGTCACTGGCTTACCGCCTTCCAACGGGCTCCCGGACACTGATTCTGGAGCAGGAATCGCAGCCAGGCTATCATTCGACCGGCCGGTCAGCCGCCATTCTCATCACGACTTACGGCACCCCCACCATACGGGCCCTGACCGTGGCCAGTCAGGATTTCTACAAGCAGCCTCCTGACGGGTTTTCTGATGACGCCATCCTCGACCCCCGAGGCGTGCTCTATATTGCCACGGCCGAACAACAGGCCTTGCTGCAACAGGCTTATGAGGACTTCCGGCGACAGGGCCTGGATATTCAGCTACTGACTCCCCGGGAGGCCATGGACAGGGTGCCCTGCCTGCGGGCCGATACGCTGGCTGCGGCCATGCTGGAGCCCACCGCCGCTGACATTGACGTGCACGGCCTGCACCAGAGCTATCTGCGGGCCGCCCGACAGCAGGGCGCAGAGCTCAGGCTCAATGCCACCGTTGCTCGCGCCAGCTGGGATGGGCAGATCTGGACCGTGACACTGGAAGGTTCGGATGAAACCCTGCAGGCACGCAGACTGGTCAATGCCGCAGGCGCCTGGGCGGACACCATTGCCGAACGCTGCGGCATCCAGCCGCTGGACATACAGCCCAGGCGGCGCTCCGGTTTTCTGTTTAGCCCACCCGAAGGCGTGGATCATACACGCTGGCCGGCCGTCATGGATATTGGCGAAACCTTTTACTTCAAGCCTGATGCCGGCATGCTGATGGGCTCGCCCGCCAATGCCGATCCGGTTGACGCGCACGATGTCGTGGCAGAAGAACTGGACATTGCGACGGGCATTTACCACATAGAAGAACGCACCAGCCTGCGCATACGTCGCCCCAGCCACACCTGGGCCGGCCTGCGCAGCTTTGCGCCGGACGAAGAATTTGTCATCGGGCCAGATACCGCCAACCCGGCCTTTTTCTGGCTGGCCGGACAGGGCGGCTACGGGATACAGACGGCGGCCGGGGTTTCGCTACTGGCCGCCAGCCTGCTGGCCGGAGATGGCGTGCCTGATGAGCTGGCCAATCTGGGCGTTGACAGCGCCGTGGTGTCACCCGCGCGGTTTAATTAGCCGCTCCCAGGCCATCCGCCTATCGCCTCCGGCAAGCACCCTGCTGAGAGGCTGCCTATTATCAGAACGGGATGTCGTCATCCAGATCCGGCAGGCCGCCATCATGTGACCCGCCGCCACCCCCGCCCTGTTGCTGCGGCTGGGCAGGTGCCGATTGCTGGGGCCGACTGCGCTGCTGGGCAGGTGCGTCTCCGTAGCCACCACCCATGCCGGCGTCGCTATCGCGCCCACCCAGCATTTGCATTTGCTCAGCCACAATTTCGGTGCTGTAGCGATCTGCGCCGGTTTCCTTGTCTTGCCATTTGCGCGTCTGCAGACGGCCTTCGATATAAACGGACCGCCCCTTGCGCAGGTATTCGCCGGCAATTTCAGCCAGGCGGCCAAACATGACCACACGGTGCCATTCGGTGTTCTCGCGGCGCTCGCCACTGTTGCGATCGCGCCAGCCGAAGGTGGTGGCCAGTGACAGGTTGCAGATGGCGTTGCCATCCGGACTGTAGCGGATTTCAGGGTCGCGCCCCAGATTGCCGACAAGAATGACTTTATTGACTGACGCCATGACGATTCCCTTTGACTGTATGAACAGAAAACCAGTGAATGAAAATGATTATGAAGAATTATAGGGGCTGAGGCCAGCGAAGCAGGCCGGGCAGCGAGATCAGAATGTCCGCCCTGACTGACACGCGCGGCCTGCCCGGTTAACCCAGGGAACCCAGGAAAGCCGGGAAGGTTCAGGCCGAACGCTGAAAGCCGCGTGCCACCAGCAACCAGCTGGCGGCCAGCAAGGCAGACACCACCAGCACGACCGGTGCCTTGCCATAGGCGGCCAGCAGACCACCCACAGCGCCCCCCAGGAAGATACCCAGTGACTGCGTGGTGTTGTAGAAACCCAGGGCCAGGCCCTTGAATTCGGGCGGGGCCACCCGCGATACCAGTGAGGGCTGCAGGGCCTCGAGAATATTGAAGCCCACAAAAAAGCCGGTGAGGGTGAAGACCACGCCGTAAAAGCTTTGCGTGAGCACCGCCATGGCAGCCAGCATGATGATGAGCAGCAACACGGCCGTATCCAGCGCCTGCTTGTGCAGGTGGCGGGTTTCGGTATAGAAGACGCCCGGCACCATGAGCACAAACGAGGCCAGTATCACGGGCAGATAGACTTTCCAGAGGGTGGCGGACTCGAAGCCACCCAGATCGGCCAGCAGGCCGGGCACCACGATGAATAGTGTCATGAGGATGAAGTGCAGGCAGAACACGCCGTAGTTCAGCCGCAGCAGATCTGCGTGCCGAAGGACGTCGCGCATGCGTGCGGACGCCTGGGGGGTCGGACTGGCCGGTACGGCCGGGATGATGAAGGTGGCAATCAGCAGGCACAGAAAACCCAGCAGGCTGATGACCCAGAACAGACCGGAAAGACCGAATTTGCCCACCAGCAGGGGAGACAACACCAGAGACACGGCAAACGACAGGCCAATGGAAGCGCCGACCATGGCCATGGCGCGGGTGCGGACTTCCGGCCGGGTGGCATCGGCCAGCCATGCCGTAATGGCTGCCGAGATGGCACCCAGGCCCTGTATGGTACGTCCCGCAATGATCCAGTCGACGCTGGTTGCCAGTGCACAGACGATACCGCCAATCACAAACAGCACCAGCCCGGCCACAATGATGGGACGGCGTCCGAAGCGGTCGGACGCGGCGCCCAGCGGAATCTGCATGATGGCTTGCGTCAGGCCATAGGCGCCCAGGGCCAGCCCGACCTTGGCCGCATTATTGCCGCCGGCAAGGGCCGGGGCGGCCACGGCAAAGACCGGGGTAAGCAGAAACAGGCCGAGCATTCGTACTGCAAAAAGCAGGGCCAAGGATATGCTGGCACGCCGCTCGGTGGCGGTCAGCCTGAGCTTGGCAGGCCGGGAACCAGAAACAGAAGCAGGTGACATAACGGGACAACTCGGGAAGGACCATACAGCGCTTGTGTATTGTACCGGCAGGCATCCGGAATGCACTGCCCGGGGTATAGTAAGGGGTTACCCATCCGCTGACATCATATGGATTTCATCTCGATTCGAGGGGCGCGCACCCATAACCTCAAGAATATCTCCATTGACCTGCCCCGCCACAGGCTGGTCGTGGTGACCGGCCTGTCGGGGTCGGGCAAGTCATCGCTTGCCTTTGACACCCTCTATGCCGAAGGACAGCGACGCTATGTCGAGAGCCTGTCCACGTATGCACGCCAGTTTCTGCAGATCATGGACAAGCCTGATGTCGATCTGATCGAAGGGCTGTCACCGGCCATCTCCATCGAACAGAAAACGGCCGGCCACAACCCCCGCTCGACCGTGGGAACCATTACCGAGGTACACGACTACCTGCACCTGCTGTATGCACGGGTGGGCACACCGTATTGCCCTGATCACGGGCTGCCCCTTGAAGCACAAAGCGTTGGCGAAATGGTTGACCAGATATTGTCCTGGCCCGAAGGGACCCGCCTGTCCGTGCTGGCACCGCTGGCCCGGGGCCGCAAGGGCAATTTCGAACAGGAGCGGCGCGATTTGCTGGCCCAGGGCTTTGTGCGCATGCGCATTGACGGCGACATGGTCAATCTGGATGACTTCCCTGCCCTGAACAAGAATGAAAAGCACGATGCCGATGTGGTGGTCGACCGCCTGCGCAACCGGCCCGACAGCCGCCAGCGACTGGCCGAAAGCTTCGAGACCGCGCTGGAACTGGCGCAGGGGCGGGCCCTGGCACACAACCTGGATACCGACGAAGAGCAGGTGTTCTCCCTGTATCACGCCTGCCCGGTGTGCCGCACCAGCCTGATCGAGCTCGAACCGCGTCTTTTCAGTTTCAACAACCCCGCCGGCGCCTGCCCCACCTGCAATGGGCTGGGCACGGTGGATGTCTTTGATCCGGATCGTGTCGTGCCCTTTCCCGACCTCAGCCTGGCCGGGGGCGCCGTGTACGGCTGGGATCGCCGCAATGCCTTTACTGCCAACCTGCTGACCAGTCTGGCCCGCCATTACGGCTTCGATATTGAAACGCCTTTTGAATCGCTGCCTGCCGAGACACAAGAACGCATTCTGTACGGCTCTGGCGATGCACCCATCGACTTCCGGTACCTTGATGAGCAAGGCGGCACCACTACCCGGTCGCACCCTTTTGAAGGCGTCATACCCAATCTGGAACGGCGCTGGAAGGAAACCGAATCATCGGCGGTTCGTGACGAGTTGGCCAAGCTCAGGCGCCCCAGGGTGTGTCCAGACTGTGAAGGCGCCCGACTGCGGCGTGAAGCCCGCTACGTCCTGCTGGGTCAGGACAGCAATCCCGACGGCCCTCCGGGGCGCGCCATTTACGAGGTGGAAGCGCTGGCGCTGGACGCATGCCTGCAATGGTTCAAGCAGCTGGACATGACCGGACCACGTCAGGAGGTGGGCCAGCGCATCGTGCGAGAGATCATCACGCGTCTGCAGTTTCTCAATAATGTGGGCCTGAATTATCTGTCGCTGGATCGCCGGGCGGACACCATTTCCGGCGGTGAGTCGCAGCGAATCCGCCTGGCCAGCCAGATTGGTTCCGGGCTGACGGGTGTCATGTATGTGCTCGACGAGCCCTCCATTGGCCTGCATCAGCGCGACAACGCACGCCTCATCGACACGCTGCAGACACTGCGGGGCCTGGGCAACAGCGTCATTGTGGT
>DATGUI010000290.1:0-2861 GCA_035301405.1 Burkholderiaceae bacterium | reverse complement strand
GCAGCGCCAGTCCATTGCCGTGGCCCGTGCCCTGATCAACAACCCCACCATCCTGCTGCTGGACGAGCCCAGCAGCAACATGGACAACCAGAGCGAAGCCCAGCTCAAGCGCCGCCTGCGCGAGCTCAACGAAAACATGACTATGCTGCTGGTCACCCACCGGACCTCATTGCTGGATCTGGTTGACCGCCTCATCGTGCTGGATGGTGGCCGCATCATGGCCGACGGACCCAAGGAGCAGGTGGTGGATGCCCTGCGCCAGGGCCGCATTGGTCGCGCCCGTCGCAGCGCGCCGGCACCGGCCTCTGCTGCGGCCCCGTCATCGGCCGGGGCACCGTCATGATGCGCGCATACTGGCAATACCTCTGGCAACATTATCTGGCAGGCCTGCGCTTTCAGCAGGTTTCCAGCCGGACCGAGGCCTTCATGCGCGATGGCCACCGTACCGTGCTGGAGCAAGAGGCACGCGGTGCCCGCATCCTGCTGTGGCTGAGCCTGATCACCGTGGCTGCCCTGGTGGCCTGGGCCGCCGTCAGCCCCATTGATGAAGTCGTGCGCGGGGATGGCACCGTGGTGCCCTCGCGCCGCATCCAGGTCATCCAGAGCCTGGACGGCGGTATTGTCGAAGAACTGCTCGTCAGCGAAGGGCAAATGGTCAGCGCCGGCGAGGTCCTGATCCGTATCGATCCGACGCGTTATTCGTCTTCCCTGGGAGAAAACCGGGCCGAATACCTGGCCCTGACCGCCAAGGCAGCACGGCTGGATGCCCTGGCCAACGACGAAGCCTTTATCGCTCCTGAAGAAGTTCTGGCCGAAAAACCCGAACTGGTAGAAATGGAGCGTCGCGTATGGGAAACCCGCAATCAGGAAGTCAACGCCGCCATCAAGCAGGCCAACGACCAGCTGCGACAACGCCATCAGGAACTGGCTGAAACCGAGGCCAATCGTGAACAGGCTGCCTCCAGCTGCAGCCTGACATCACAAGAGTTGAACGTCACCCAGCCCCTGCTCAAGAGCGGGGCGGTGTCTGAAGTGGATATCCTGCGCCTGCGCCGCGATGTATCCCGCTATTGCGGTGAGGCCAAGGCGGCCGCCGCCCAGATCGAGCGCATCAAGGCCTCCATTGAAGAAGCCGAAAGCAAGCTGGAAGAAGCCCGCCTGACCATGCGCAACCAGGCCCGGGTGGAATTGTCTGACGTGCGCTCGCGTCTGAGCACGCTGAGCGAAGAAAGCGTGGGCCTGGCCGACCGCGTCAACCTGGCATCGGTGCGTTCGCCCGTCAACGGCACCATCAAGTCCCTCAAGGCCAATACCATTGGCGGGGTGGTGCAGCCCGGCGAAGACATTCTGGAAATCGTCCCCATGGACGACACGCTGCTGCTGGAAGTGCGCATCAACCCGCGTGACATCGGCTTCCTGCGCCCCGAGCAGCCGGCCGAAGTCAAGTTCACGGCTTACGATTTCACGATTTATGGTGGCCTGCAGGGAGAGGTGGAACAGATCAGCGCCGACTCCATCAAGGACGAGCAGGGCAATACCTATTACATTGCCAGAGTACGCACCGAAAAGGCCTTTGTGGGCGACGACATGCCCATTATTCCCGGCATGATGGCCGAAGTGCACATCCTGACCGGAAAACGCACCGTCATGCAATTCCTGCTCAAGCCGGTATTGCGCGCCAAGTCCAATGCTTTCACCGAGCGCTGATGATATGGAGTCAACTTGATGATTGCTGCTGTACTCATGCTTACCCACGACCACGCTCTGTGGAATACCTGGCAAGGCCTGGCTGCCCACCAGTGGCTGCCCGCCCGTGGCCAGTCCCTGGCCGATCTGGATCGCTGGCGCAGCCAGGGGCGCGAACTGGTTGTTCTGGACATGGGTGTGCCCGGCCTGCCTGACTGGTCAGACCCCGCCTGGGCCGAACACCTGCGCGACCTGAAAGTGATCGCTGCCACCATGGCACCCGACGACACCGAGGGCAAGCACGTTATCAGCGCCGGCGCAGCCGGATACGTGCACGCCTACAGCCCCATGCCGGCCCTGGATACCGTGCTCAAGACCGTACAGGGTGGCAGCGTCTGGATGGGCCCCACCCTGCTGGCGCGCCTGCTGCGCGATCTGGACCAGCGCCTGCCTGGCGATAGCGCCGACGACTGGGCCGCCCACCTGACGGCCCGGGAAAAAGCCGTTGCCCAGCGCGCCGCCATCGGGCACAGCAACCAGGCCATTGCCGATACCCTGGGCATTACCGAGAGAACCGTGCGGGCGCACCTGTCCGCTGTGTTCGAGAAGCTGGATGTGTCTGATCGCCTGATGCTGGCGCTGAAAGTGCACGGGATACAGGTCGAGGCCTAAGCGCGGCAAGGCGGCTAACGTTCGCCTAGCAATCTAGCAATAGAGTGTGCACACAGACCTCAAAAGACAAGATTACCAGTCGCGGTCCCTGGCCAGCGCTGCATCAATATCTGTCTGTGATCGTTTTCCGGCTGAAGGCACGGAGAGCAACCATTGCAAGGCAGACATGCCGTCAGGCGAAGCTGCCTGCTGATCCACCAGCTGCGCATCATCATCCCCTTGATTGGTATCCATACGCATTTTACGGTGCTCCACGGCTATTTCTCAGTCCTTGTTATTGCTAGCTGAACAAATTGAAAAAATAATATCAAAACCTGTCGCTGACGCCAATAGGCGGTCGGGGCGTGGCTGAATAAAATTCCTCTCATTGTCGAATTCATGCGGCCCGTGGGCCGCCCAAATACCCAAATTCAATCAAGTCGCTGTCAATAGCGGAGAAAAACATGGCTACTCACACCACTACCGTCATCGAAGTTACCGGACAAGCCTGGATTCGCGAGGCC
>DATGUI010000289.1:0-7064 GCA_035301405.1 Burkholderiaceae bacterium | reverse complement strand
GCCGTCTTCAATGACCTGGACCTGACCTTCAACACCCGTTGCCGCTTTATTCTGCAACAGGCCAACCAGTCAGACGTTGCCGACCAGACTGTCTACACACCGGACAATGCCTACGTGATATGGGAAGGGAAACGCCGCGCTGACCGGCACGAGATGTTCCGACTGCTGGTGCGCCTGCCTGCTGATTGATTCTGGCCCGGATGTACCAGACCGGGCCGGGCACCGGCTGATGCTGCCCGGCCCCTGCTGTCATCGACTCTGATAGATATAATCCCGACGCCACGGATAGCTGACGTCAGCGGGGTAATCCAGCTCATCCGACCGCCCCATGGTTCCGGGGGTGGCCAGTACCTGGTGCAGGGCAATCCAGCCATGCTCGAAGCCCATGGCACAGCCGGCCAGGTACATCCGGTAGGCGCGCAGCGAGCGTTCGCCCTGCTCGCCGCCCAGCACGCTGCGGGCCTCATCCAGCCGGGCTTCCAGCGCATCGCTCCAGGCCCAGAGTGTCCGGGCATAGTGGGGGCGAAGGTTTTCAATGTCGAGATCTTCCAGCCCGCCCTCGGCCATGCTGATCAGCACCTGGCTGATATGCGTGAGCTCGCCCCCGGGAAAAATGAACTTCTCGATGAACTCGCCCATGCCGGCGCCCAGGCCGGTATGATCAATTCCGCCGGCGGTAATGCCGTGGTTCATGAGCAACCCACCGGGCCGGATCAGACGATACAGCTTGGAGAAGTACTGCTTGAGTTGCGCGCGACCCACATGCTCGAACATGCCTACCGAGGCAATCTTGTCAAATGGCCGGGCTTCGTCAAGCTTGCGGTAATCGAGCAGATCCATGCGCACGCGGCCGCTCAGGCCCTTTTCCTCAATCAGCCGGTTGACATAGGCATGCTGGTTGTGGGAGAGCGTAATGCCCATGGCCTCTACATCGTAATGCTCGGCTGCCCACAGCAGAAGGCCGCCCCAGCCTGCGCCGACATCCAGAAAGCGCTCGCCAGGCTTGAGCGCAAGCTTGCGACAGATATGGTCCAGCTTGGCCTCTTGCGCCTGGGCGACAGACATGTCAGGCTCGCGATAGTATCCGCAGGAATACACCCGCCGGGGATCCAGCCAGAGGGCGTAGAACTCGTCGGACAGATCGTAGTGAAATTCAATCTGACGGGCATCGCGTTCTATGGAGTGGCGCCACACGGACATGAGTTTGGCCGCCAGATCCGTCAGCCACCCGCCGCGAGCGGCCTCAACCGGCGACCCGGGCAAAATGGATGCTGCCAACCGCATGAGATCGCGCATGGAGCCTTCGACATCAAACTTGCCATCAACATAATCTTCGCCCAGCTTGCCAACCTGGCCTGCCGCCAGGTTGGGCAACACGGCATTATCCTTGATGCTCAGCGTAACCGGCGCGTCTTTGGTGCCGGCGACCTGGCCGTCAGGCAATATCAGACAGACAGGTTCGGGGAGTTTTTCCAGCCGTGCCTCGACAGCAGACAGAATAGCGCTCAAAGCAAACCTCCTTTCTTGACATTATTCTGCAACCCGCATGCTAGAATGTGAGCCGGATTGCTGCTGACAATTTAGCATTGTTTGCAGTGTCGCTTCATCCCTGCCGTCCATCCCCGGCGCCCCTTCAAGCAGCGCGTGCCTTCACAAACCCCCACCACCACCCTGAACCGCATCCCCGCCTGGCTGGTCCTCATGGGTCTGATTACAGCCCTGGGCCCTCTGGCCATTGACATGTATCTGCCAGCGTTTCCGGCGATTGCATCCGACCTGCGTGCCAGCCACGGGCATGTCGAACGAACCTTGGCAAGCTATCTGTTTGGCCTTGCCCTGGCGCAGCTGGCCTATGGCCCCCTTGCCGATCGCTTTGGCCGCAAGCGCCCCCTGCTTCTGGGTCTGTGCATCTATATCATTGCCTCCCTGGCCAGTGCCACGGCCACGGACATCAACCAGCTGCTTGGCTGGCGCATCGTGCAGGCCTTTGGCGGCGCCGCCGGAATGGTCATCCCGCGTGCCGTCATTCGTGACAACTTCGATACCCAGGATGCCTCGCGCGCCATGTCCATCCTGATGCTGGTCATGGGCGCCACCCCGATCCTGGCCCCCATCGCAGGCGGCCAGATCCTGCTGTTTGGCAACTGGCGCTGGATCTTTCACATCATGACACTGCTGGCCGCCGTACTGCTGCTGGCTGCCGGCCTTACCATGAAAGAAACCCTGGATCCCAGGCACGCCGCCGTGCTCAGGCCCCTGACCATACTGCGTAACTACACAGACCTGCTCTCGCATCGGCGTTTTGTGTGCTATACGCTGGCCGGCGGTTTTGGCACGGCGGGCATGTTCTCGTACATTGCCGGTTCGCCCCGCATCTTTATCGACATTTACGGTGTCAAGGCCCAATATTTTGGCGTGCTGTTCGGGCTGAATGCCGCCGCGCTGATCGGCATGGCCCAGCTCAGCGCCTGGCTGGTGGGTCGCTATCCAGCTGAAACCCTGCTGCGCCATGCCCAGACCGGGCTGGTGGTGGCAACACTTGCCGGCCTGGCGCTGACCCTGGCAGGCCTTTTGCCGTTATGGCTGCTCATGCTGTGCCTCATTGGCTTCATGGGAAGCCAGGGTTTTGTCAACCCCAATGCGGCGGCTCTGGCCCTGCGTGAACAGGGCCACCGCCTGGGTTCGGCCTCGGCCATGATGGGCACCTTGCACATGCTTTGTGGTGCCAGCGCCGGATCGCTCATCAGCCTGTGGCAAACCGACAGCGCCCTGCCGCTGACCAGCTTGCTGGCCCTTTGCGCCCTGCTTTCATGGTTGTTCGGTCGCCTGGCACAGGACCACGTTTGATTTTGCTGCCATATTCTCTTAAAATGGCTGGCTTTACTGAACCAGACAAATATTTAAGGGGTATCGCCATGGCGCGCGTATGCCAAGTTACCGGTAAACGCCCAGCAACGGGCAATAACGTATCACACGCAAACAACAAGACACGGCGTCGTTTCTTGCCCAACTTGCAAACACGCCGGTTTTGGGTAGAAAGCGAGAATCGCTGGATCCGCCTGAAGGTTTCGGCCAAGGCCATTCGCACCATCGACAAAAACGGCATTGACGCTGTTTTGGCCGACATGCGCGCCCGCGGCGAAACCATCTGACACCCACCAACACTTTCAGGAGGTCGCCATGGCTACCAAAGGCAACCGCGAAAAAATCAAGCTTGAATCGTCCGCAGGTACCGGGCATTTCTACACCACCACAAAGAACAAGCGCAACACGCCCGACAAACTGGTCATGAAAAAATTTGACCCGGTCGTACGCAAACACGTCGAGTACAAAGAAACCCGTCTGCGCTAGGTTCTGGCCCGCTTCTGCGACCACCCCTTTCGTGCCAAAAGCTCCGCGCCTGCCAGCCGGAGCTTTTTTATTGCTGCAGTCAAACCGCCGGGCATGACCACTCTATAATGTGACGTGCGTCGTGCGCGCTTTTTTCAACCCGTCAAACAAGCCATATCATCAGACCCATGCAGGACACCTACCGCCCCAACGACATTGAACAAGCCGTACAAAAAGCCTGGGAGGACACCGATGCCTACCGCGTCACCGAGCACGCGGTCGATCGACATGGCAATCCAAAACCCAAGTTCTATGCCTGCTCCATGCTGCCCTACCCCAGCGGCCGATTGCACATGGGCCACGTCCGCAACTACACCATCAATGACATGATGACGCGCCAGCTGCGCATGCGGGGCTATAACGTTCTCATGCCCATGGGCTGGGATGCCTTTGGCATGCCGGCAGAAAATGCCGCCATGCAGTCGGGTGTCTCCCCTGCACAATGGACCTACGAAAACATCGCCACCATGAAGTCGCAGATGAAAGCCATGGGGCTGGCAATCGACTGGTCTCGCGAAATCTGCGCCTGCGATCCCGACTACTATCGCTGGAACCAGTGGCTGTTTCTGAAAATGCTGGAAAAAGGCATTGCCTATCGCAAGACCCAGGTGGTCAACTGGGATCCGGTTGATCAGACCGTGCTGGCCAACGAGCAAGTCATTGAAGGACGCGGATGGCGTTCGGGCGCCCTGGTCGAGAAACGTGAAATTCCTGGCTACTACCTGCGCATCACGGATTATGCCCAGGAACTGCTTGATGGCGTCAAGCACCATCTGGGTGGCTGGCCCGACCGGGTGCGCACCATGCAGGAGCACTGGATTGGCCACAGCGAAGGCGTCCGTTTTGCCTTCACCCACGATATCCGTGATACCGACGGCAACGCGATCCAGGATGGCCGCCTGCATGTCTTTACCACGCGCGCTGACACCATCATGGGCGTTACTTTCTGTGCCGTTGCCCCGGAACACCCGCTGGCGCAATATGCCGCCAGCCTTCTGCCCGACATTGCGAGCTTTATCGAGGACAGCCAGCAGGGCGGCCAGACAGAAGCCGATATCGCCACCCGCGAGAAAAAGGGCATGGATACCGGCCTGCGCGTCGTTCACCCCATTACGGGCGCTTCCATTCCGGTATGGGTGGGCAATTACGTGCTCATGTCTTACGGCGATGGCGCCGTCATGGGCGTCCCCGGCCACGACGAACGGGATTTTGAATTCGCCAACAAATACGACCTTCCCATCAAACAGGTCATCAGCGTCCCTGATCTGTCTTTTTCCGACACGCACTGGGATGCCCGCTACGCGCAAACCGAAGACAGCACCACGATCAACTCGGGCAAGTTTGACGGATTGACCAGCAAGCAAGCCATCGAGGCTGTGACGGCCTGGCTGGTAGAAAACGGCTTCGGCGAAAAACAGACCACCTGGCGTCTGCGCGACTGGGGCATTTCGCGCCAGCGTTACTGGGGCACACCCATCCCCATCATCCATTGTCCCGACTGCGGGCCCGTGCCCGTTCCGGAAGCAGACCTGCCGGTCATCCTGCCCGAACACCTCATCCCCGATGGCAGTGGCAACCCGCTGGCAGATGATCAGGATTTCCTCCAGTGCATCTGCCCGACCTGCGGCCAGGCCGCCCAGCGCGAAACCGATACCATGGACACCTTTGTGGATTCCTCCTGGTACTTCATGCGCTATACCTGCCCCGACAATGCCGACGCCATGGTCGATGCCAGAAACGACTACTGGATGCCCATGGACCAGTACATCGGTGGCATCGAGCACGCCATTCTGCATCTGTTGTATGCCCGGTTCTGGACGCAAGTCATGCGCGACCTGGGCCTGGTCAACTTCAGCGAACCCTTTACCCGGCTGCTTACCCAGGGCATGGTGCTCAATCACACCTATACCCGCCGTACCGACACGGGCCGGACAGAATACTTCTGGCCCCACGACATCAAGAACACCTACGACGACCATGGCAACATCACGGCGTCCCTCCTGAAGTCCGACGGGCAGCCGGTTACCTATGCCGGTGTCGGCACCATGTCAAAATCCAAGAACAACGGTGTGGACCCGCAAAGCCTGATCGACACCCTGGGCGCAGATACCGCCCGGCTGTTCACCATCTTTGCCAGCCCACCCGAACAGACGCTGGAGTGGTCATCATCGGGGGTTGAGGGCGCCCACCGCTTTCTGAGCCGTCTCTGGGCGTTCTGTGCCCGGCACCACGAGGCCATGCGCGAGCACCTTGCCAAAGCTGCCCCCTTCGATGCCTCGGCAGCCGGGGACAACAGCAAGGCCGTGCGTCGCGATATCCATCAACTGCTGGGACAGGCGGAGTACGACTACCAGCGCATTCAGTACAACACAGTGGTCTCCACCAGCATGAAAATGCTCAACAGCCTGGAGTCCCTGAAATCCACCACCCAGCCGTGCGAGCAACATGTGCTGACTGAAGGGCTGTCTATCCTGCTGCGCGTCCTGTATCCGGTGGTGCCCCACATTACCTGGCACTTGTGGAAAGACCTGGGCTTTGCAGCCGCCCACGGCGACCTGCTTGATGCACCTTGGCCCATTGTGGACGAATCCGCCCTGGTTTCAGATAAAATCGAACTGGTCCTGCAGGTCAATGGCAAGCTGCGGGGTTCCCTTACCTTCCCCGCCCAGGCAACGACCCAGGAGATCGAAGATGCAGCACGCAACCATGAAGCCAGTGTGCGGTTTCTCGATGGTCGGGCAGCCAAGCGCGTCATTGTGGTACCCGGGAAACTGGTCAATGTGGTTGGCTGAGTCCCTTTCTTTCACTACGCCCCATCGTGGTCCGGCATCAGGATGGCGACGCGCTGCGGTGATCACGGTGCTGCTGCTTGTGCTGGCCGCCATGCTGGCTGGCTGCGGCTTTCGCATGCGGGGCGCATCGCCCCTGGCGTTTGACTCTATCTACACCAACATCGCCGAAAACTCGCCCTTTGGTGCGCAATTGCGCCGTGCCATTCGTGCCAGTTCGCCGCATACACATTTTGTCGACGATCCCAACGAGGCCGATGTCCACCTCGTCCAGGAAGCCAACCGCCAGATCCGGCGCGAACTCTCCATTGATGCCGAAGGCCACGTCGAAGAATACGAACTCATCCAGGTATTCACCTTTCGCATCACGGACCGGTCCGGCCGCGAACTGAGCCCGTCTATGTCCCTTCGCGCCGAACGTGACGTTCCCTACGATACGGAAGAGTCTGATGCCCGTCGCCAGGAAATGAAATCCATTTTTGAAGACATGCAACTGGCCATGATCAGTCAAGTGGTGCGCCGCCTCAGCTCGCCCGAAGTCGAACGCGACTACCTTCGCTACCAGGCTGAAGATGAGGCCGCCTCATCGGAATCCGACCATGACGAACCGGCGGAATAATCCTGAATCCATCCTTGCCGACCTGCGGGATGCCGATTCCCCCAACCTTCATCCGGTTTATGTCCTGACAGGCAACGAGACCCTGCTGGTCAACGAGGCACTGGATGTCTTGCGCCAGGCTGCGGCCCGGGCCGGTTATGAAGACGTGCAACGTCTGACACTGGACGCCCGCAGTGACTGGTCTGCGCTGGCGGCTGCCACGCAGAGCATCTCCCTGTTTGGCGGTGACCAGCTGGTGATTGTCCATCTGGCTTCCGGCCGGCCCG
>DATGUI010000288.1:0-4419 GCA_035301405.1 Burkholderiaceae bacterium | reverse complement strand
CCGCTGCCGTCCTCACGTTGAAAACCAGTCCGACGGCCGCCCAGAAGGCCATGGCCAGATAGATGATCATGGACATCCAGGCAGCAGGCACGTGGAGGAAAATAATCCGGTAAACATCCCCTTGCTGAAAATCCGTGGGTGCATATAAGAAGCCGATGGCCAGGCCTGCCACCGCACAGATGGCAGCCAGCCACGCAAACCAGGGAACCAGACGACCCGCCAGCGCATGGAAGCGCCGCGGCGCGGCGAACCGGAACCAGTTCAGGCGCCGGCGACTCATGAAAGGTCCCCGGATTGTGCGCTCGCCTGCGTGTCAGGCTCGATCTCATACACGATGAATTCACCGGTGCGATACACCAATCTGGCACCCATCACATCGTGCTGGTCATTGCCAATGAACGGCAACAGCCTGGCCACCAGGGTGGCAGCCGAATCGTCATCCGTCAGCGCAATGGCATGGACGCCGGCACTGCCCGCGCGCATGATGCTGTACGCGGCATAATCGTGACGCTTGAGCCAGTCCCGGACGCCACTGACCGTGCCGTGCAGATCGCCCATCTCTGAAAATCGCTTGAAGGCCACGCCAAGCTTGTCGGGAGCCATCTGCCCCAGCATGAGCACGTCCCGTATATGCAGCACGAGCACGGCCGGCTGCCCGCCGGCCAGCCGCTGCAGTGCAGACATGCCTTGTCCTTCGTCCATGAGCAGGGCGTCAGCAAAATCCTGAAACTGCTGCTGGTCTGCCGGCTCCACAGTGGCCGACTCACCCTGCCAGAAAGCGCTTTCCGTGGCACGTACCTGATCGGCCCCCGCCTTCCACGCGGCAGGCACAAACAGGGGCTGGCTCAGATGCTGGTCAAACAGGGCCGTCACGGGCGCAAATTGCTGCAGCTGCCGGGACGTATCCCACCAGGCCAGCACCGGCCTGTCTTCGGGAACATGCCGCGCCAGCACGGCGGCAAGCTCCTCTACCTCATCCGGGTCGGGCACCAGAGTCAGGAATGGCGCATCGACACGGGGCGACCACTTCATCAGCACGGGCCCGGATGCCGACTCGGCCATCTCGAATGTCGCCAGTTCGCGGTCGGAATCCATGGCGACCACACGTCCGTGCCGAAGGCTTGGCTTGCCGTCATCGCCTACGGCGTCAGCCGTCTGGTCTGCAGCCGCCAGTTCGTACCGATACAGGGGTTCGGGATGGAAGGTCTTCCACGTCACCACGGCAGCACCCGCCAGCAGCCCCACCCCCGCGACCATGGCAGCCAGGCCTGTTGCCAGGCGCCATGATTGGGGACGCTTGGAGGCAGGTGTACGCTTTGCCGGCATGGGTCACTCCTGTTCGTCGGTGGTGTCGGCATCTTCATCGCGACGCCGGGATCGCTTGACGGATATCAACCCGCCAAGCAAGAGCCCACCCCCGAGCAGGGCCATGCCGCCACCGGAGTAGCGTGGGTCAACCTGCACCGTAGCAAGCAGTGTGCCCAGTCCTGATGCGGGTGCCATGGAGACGTCGTCGGTACTGTCCTGATTGGCCTGATTGCCGTTATTCCCCTCGAGCGCCGATACGCGTTGTTCCAGCTTGGCCTGAGCGCGCAACTGGGTGTCAGCCTCGTTGATGATGATCTGATCCTTGATGAGGTCGGACCAGCCGTGCGAGTACGTCCACCCACCCGGGTTGACGTGCTCCAGCCCCTTCATGTATTGGGCGACGTGCTGCTCCCACATTTCCGTGAAGGTGCGGTCCACGATGGTGGCGCTGTTGCCTTCGGCAAAGAACAGCGAGGAGAAGTCTCCGGGCTCGTCCTCGATGGGATCAGGCAGGGCCGGACGGTTGGTTTTCTGCCCGACGAGGAGTTCATCGTCATACAGTGCCTGCACGACCTTGCGGGTTTCTTCCACCTTGGCCACCCCCTGCTTGATGCCCTCGTCCATCATGTCCAGATACGTCATCGCAAATCGCGGAGAGTGACAGTTCGAGCAGGTGGTCTGCCAGGCCTCCTTGCGTTCTTCAAACCAGGGGTCATCAAGGTTCTCGGCAATATCGACCTGGGGCAGGAACCCCCAGCGCACCTTGCGAACGACGTTGTGGGTGTACTTGCCCTTGTACTCAAAGTGACAGGTCTGGCACGTGGGTGCGGTCTGCTCGCCCTTGGTGAAGGCATCTTCAAGCCGGGCATCCCAGTTCCATTCGTGCCCCAGTGTCTGGTAGACCGTGCCGTGCTTGGACAGCATGTACTGTTCGTATTCATTGTGGTCCACCCCGTTATGGCAGGTGGCGCACGCTTGCGGCTTGCGGGAGTCAGTTGTGGAAAACTGGTGGCGGGTGTGGCAGTTGTCGCACTTGGTCTGGTTGGTATGGCACATGGTGCAGCTGGCGGCCACCTCGCGCTCCTGCAAGGCAGCCCAGCTTTCCAGCTCCACGTTTGCCAGGTAGTCGACGGTATGCGACGGATATCCGTCATCCCACTGGTTTTGCGGCCACACCTGCGTGTCACGCTCGGACTCGGCCTCGGCAAACTGCCTGACATGACAGGTTCCGCAAGCGGTCCGGTCAGGCAGACGCAGGTCGTCCTTGTGATTGCCGCGATCCACGCCAACGCCCATGTGACAGTCTATGCAAGAGACATCCTTCAGTTGCCGATCGTGGGCAAGCAGGTCCTGAGAGCGCAGGTTGTCTTCCACTTCGGCAATGATGTCTTTCTTGTAGGCGCGGACATCCGAACTGTCCAGTGCACGAATATCATCCAGCCGGGCATGCAGGCTCTTTTCCCAGGACTTCACCCAGCCATGGGTGACCCCTTCGTGGCAACTGATGCACTGGTCGCGCGTCACGTCCATGTCAATGTCGGGGGGCTCGTAAAACAGCGTGGGCGCCAGATACTGGTCGAATGGGATGGGCTCCCAGTATTCGGCATACTTGCCTTTCGAGAGTTCGGCCAGATAGCGCTCGGACAAGGCATCGAACAGCTCTTTTGGTGAAGCATCCCGGGACAAGTTGAGGTTTTCAAGCTGCACATCGGGAACGGAATCCCAGATGCGCGCCGAGGCCGGCATGGTCAGAAGCAGCGACAGGGCCGCGACCACCAGCCCGCTTAGTATGCGCGTGAACATGAGTATCTCCCCCACTGGGTGGACGTGGCTTGACGCCACTTCGTATTACTGCTTTATTTCACTGCTGGGTGAGATTCAGTGTAGACGGCTGCAACAAATGCTCAAGGTCCATACCGTCAAAACCTGATGGGTCCATGACGGAGCAACCATGGACTCAAGGTGCCGGCGCAATAGGGCTCAGGTGGGGCTCAGGCGTCGGCACGTGCCGGGGACACGTGAGGTGGCTGCACAGCGTTGCCGGCCATCATTCGCTGAAACCCTTCAGTGATTTCAGCTTCATTCATGGCGGCATACCCCAGCAGAAGCATGCGCTGATAACGCCGGCTGGCCTGGTGTCCGACCAGGGTGGCATTGATTGACTGCATGCCATAGACTCCCACCCCTGCGCGATGGGCATGGTGCTCCAGTTCGGCCGCTGCGGGCCAGCAGTCGGGAAGCTGCCACGCGAGATGCATGCCGCCATGCGCACCGCCAATGTCGTCGCTGCTGTCGTGCATGGTGCAAGAAGTGAGCAGGTCCACCAGACAATTGCGCCGTTCACGATACAGCGTGCGGATGCGACGCAAGTGATTGGCGTATTCACCGCTGATCATGAATTCCGCCAGAAGCGCCTGCACCGCCCACCCGGAGCCGTTGTTCAGCAAGCTCTTGGCTGCAATCGCCGGCTCGGCAAGATGCGGCGGCACGACCATGTAACCGGCACGCAGTCCGGCGCCCAGGCTTTTTGAAAAGGTGCCCAGGTAGATGACCTGCCCGCAGCTGTCCAGACTTTTCAATGCGGGCAGCGGTGCGGTGTCGTAGCAGAAGTCCCCGTTGTAATCATCTTCCACCACATTGGCACCGGTGACGTGGCACCAGCGCAGCAATTCCTCGCGACGTTCGGGGGACAGCATGACCCCGGTGGGATACTGGTGTGCCGGCGTAACGTAAACCAGCGATGCCCTGGATGGCAGCCTATCGACCATCAGGCCTTTCGAGTCCAGCGAGACAGGACAAAGACGTGCCCCATGACTGGCAAACACATTGGCGGCCCCTTCGTAGCAGGGATTTTCTGTCACCACCGGTGTGCCCTCGCGAATGAACAGCTGTGCAAGCAGCGTCAAGGCCTCCTGGGTTCCATTGACAATGATGATCTGCTGCGCCGAGGTGCGAATGCCCCGCGCTCCACCCACATGGTCGGCGATGGCCTCGCGCAATACGGCCAGCCCGGCCGGATCAACGTACGCCGCATTGCCGTGCTGCATGTCGCGCAACTTGCGCCGCATGTTGCGCATCCAGTCCTGGATGGGAAACAGGCGTGCATCGGGA
>DATGUI010000287.1:0-10783 GCA_035301405.1 Burkholderiaceae bacterium | reverse complement strand
CCGTTGTTGAATCGGGCCAGTGAGCTTGGCTACAGCATTGCCTTGATCAATCAGCTCACTGCAATCAATCTTTCATATGGGCCCACCGAGGATGAGACAAGAACCATTCGCCTCGTCACGGAGTCCATCCGCGACGGTCTTTATTTGCTTGGCGGGACGCTGAGGAACCCAAGCGCGGATGTGGACATATCGTTATCCTGGGATGGAAGCAAAGACTTTGAGGGGGCGGTTGACGGCTTGTTCGAACATTCCAGAATGAGAGATCAGCGCGAGCAGTTGATGGCCCTCAAATGGGCCATTCATTCTGTCATGACATGCATGGATTCTCTTGCAGAAGAAATTAATGGTTAATAAGAATAAAGTGATTCTGGTATCAATCGAATCGATGGCATTGCAATCTGTCTTTCGTAATCGGATGAGAGATTCATTGCCATGTAAATAACAAGCTTTGCATTAAAGAATTTCCGTCCGGTAACACTTGTCTCATAGTGATTCGTTCATTGACGCTTGAATAGGCCATCCATACACTGAATTCATGGACTGATGCAGCATTTATTCCGTTTTGTTGCGAAATAGTGGGTGGAGGTCATTATGATCTGGAAAACACTGATTGGTGAGCATTATGGTTCGAAGTCTGTCGGTATTCTGGAGAATGAGCGTGAGGCTGATCGGATCGTGGCAAGGCTCAAGGACAAAATTGGATTAAGGTCTCGGCAAATACGGATCATCCATCCTCACGAGACGCATTACGATAGAAAGCTTGAGCCCGAAACACAGGGTATTGTCCACACGGCGATTCGCGCCCATTCCATCCTTGGCCTGGCCGGCCTTGTGCTTGGCTTGTTGGCATGGGCCATCGTGTTTGCTTCCGGATGGCCCGGTGTGCGTTCCGCTCCCTTGATGTCAGCCGTGGCACTAATGTTTTTCTCAACGGCCGGTGGGCTGATGCTTGGTGGCCTCGTCACGGCGCGGCCGGATCATGAAAACGTGATTCTCCATGTTCGTGATGCAGCCAGACAGGGCAAGTGGTCGGTGGTTGTCCATACAGACGGTGCAGCGCAGCTTGCCCAGACCAAACGGGCTCTGGGTACGGCAACGGACCACGTCTGGAGCTCTTTGTAAGGAGATCAACATGTCAGTAATCGTAGCGGCCCGATTCGATACGTTCGACCATGCGCGCGATGCGGCAAAAGCGCTGACAGGCAGCGGCGTGCAAGCCGACGAACTGCATACCTTTTATGTGGACCCGCCAAACTACTCTGCACGTCCGGCGCCCGGTGGGCACGGGGTACACGATCCCACACCTGTCAATGCCACGCGGGGCGCCATGGGCGGCGCTGCATTGCTGGGCGTAGCCGGCGCAGTGGTAGGCGCGCTGATCGGCTTTGGCATATGGCGTTCCTTGCTGCCTGTCGCACTGGGTGCAGGCATTGGGGCCTATCTGGGCTCACTGCTGGGCAGTCTGTCGCTGTTGGGGCAAAAGCACTCCACTCGTACCTCGTCAGCCCTCTCGGATCTCAAGGAAACGGATTCCAGTGTGCGTCCGTCGGGTGTGTTGCTGGCGGTCCGCACTGACGCCGAGCACGTTGAAACCATTGCTGCGGCGCTTCGTCAGCACGGTGGCATCGAAGTTGAAAGAGCCGAAGGGCACTGGGAAGACGGCGAATGGAAGGACTTTGACCCCCTGGCTGCCCAGGATGTGCAGGCAACGCCCTGATCACCGCGGCAGGCACGGATTCTGATCCGGCACAGCGGCCGGTTTCACGGCTTGGGAGCAGGCTCTTCATCTTCGGTGGGGACGCTTTGCGAGTTGGGCACAAACGCGTCCGAAAAGCAGAACGTGTCCGGCAATCCGGCTGACAGAAACTCCGGCACCGCTGTTTCGACCATGCGTGCCGAGCCGCAGACATAGATTTCATAGCCACTCAGGTCGGGGTGATCCTCAAGCAGGGCCTGGTGAACAAAGCCCTGGCGTCCCTTCCAGGATGTATCTTCGTCGGCATCCGACAGCACCGGAACATAGGTGAAGTTGTCGTGCGTCGTTTGCCAGCGCCGGATTTCCTCTTGCATGTACAGGTCTTTTTCGGTGCGTACGCCCCAGTACAGCTCGATTGGTCTTTGCAGGCCACTTCGGAACGCGTCTTCCAGAATGCTCTTGATGGGGGCAAAGCCGGTGGCACCTGCGATCATGAGGATGGGCCGGTTGCTGTCGCGCAGGGTGAACTGACCAACGGGCCCTTCGAACTCAACGGTATCACCTGGCTGCATGCGCTCGAAGACGTGCGTGGTATAGCGCCCGCCCTCTACCTTGCTGATATGCAGTTCAATGATGTTGTCGTCAGGAAGCGGGAAGGGTTGGCCAGGATCAACCGGCGCCTTGGCAAACGAGAACGAGCGCTTTGCCCCGTCTTCCAGAATGATGTTGATATATTGTCCGGCCGTATAGGCAAGCGCCTTGCCTGCAGGCAGCGCAATGAAGACCCGCATCAGTCGCGGTGTCAGCAATTCCATGCGTTGTACGCGACCTTCCCAGCGTTGCGTGCCTGCATGGGTGTCTGCATCAGCAATCAGTGACGGGACGCCTTCGACTTCAAACTCCACGTCTTCAAGGGCGACAGCGCAGCACATGAGTGCCTGGCCACGGGCCCGCATGGCGGGTGTCAGGGCGGCTTCCTGGTAGGGGCCAAGCTCAACCTTTCCGTTCAGTATGGTGCAGACACAGACACCGCAGCCGCCTGACCGGCAATCGTAGGGCAGGGCCAGCTCAGCGCGCAGGCCGGCTTCAAGAAGGGTTTCATCGGCCCGGGCAATGGCCTGTGCCGGCCCGGGGTGAATGGTCAGATCGTGGGTGCCCGACGCACTGCGCTTGAGCCTGAGCCAGGGAAGCAACACGCCGATGCCGGTCAGGCCCACGACCAGCGCCCAGATCAGGCCGAGATGGCCCTGCTGCAACAGCGGGAACACGGGAAGCAGAAACCAGTCCATGGACAGTTCCATGGGGGTGGCGTGCAAGTCTGCCGGACCCTGGCTGGTCACGGGAACCACGATCGAGACCACGGCCAGGGTCATGGTCAGGGCGATGGCAATGGCACGCGGCGGCTGTGTGCTCGCCTTGGGCACCCTTTGCACATGTACCCACATGAGCAGCAGAAGCAGCAAGGGAACGCCGATATGCATGAAGACCAGCAGTGAAAACAAGCGATTGGTCACGTGCTCCGGGAGAATGAAGTTGCGGATCAGGCGACCGCTGAAGCCCGGCAGCCAGTCCAGCCACTCGAAACTGGCCTGGGTGATGAACTGGGCAAGGCGATCCCAGGGGAGCATGAAGCCGTTGATTCCGGACAGGTAGGTCAGCCAGAGCAGTCCGACACCCGTCACCCAGGAAAACGCCCGAAAGCCCCGCAAGCGATCAAAGGCAAAATAGCGCAGCATGTGCAGCAGCATGGTCAGGACCATGGCGTCGGAGCCATAGCGATGCAGGCCGCGTATCAGGTTGCCCAGTCCCCAGGCGCCGCTGGATACGGCTTCCACTGATTGATAGGCCCCCTCGACACTGGTATCAAAAAAGATGTAGAGAATCAGGCCGGTAACCGCAATGATCCAGAACAGGAAGAAGGTAATCTTTCCGAGGTGATAAAACGGATTCAGCTGATCACCAAAGCTGCGGTTGAAGACCGCTTCCACGCCCATGAATCCGGAACGCAGGGCTCGCTGTACCACACCAATCATGAGAGACTCCGACCATGGGTGATGGGCTCTGCCGGCCGCCCCTTCATGCTGCGAATGACGATGATGGCAAACAGCAGGCCGCCAAGGATGGCAAGCAATCCGCCCAGGCCCATCAGGCCCATTCCGGCAACTTCGCCGGTGGAGCGCAATACCTGATCGCTGCCGGATACCTTGCGCTGAACGCCGTAACCGCCGGACCACATGAGGCCGATGATATGCAGCAGTTGGCCGCCACCATAGAGCCAGGGTTGCATCCTGGCCAGTCGTCCGGCTGGTGCACGGTAGCCCAGCCTGGGCAGCAGCCAGTAAATGACCCCCATCAGGGCGAGGGTGACGCCCACGATGCTGCCGTGATAATGCGCGGGAATGCGAACGTTACTGCCTTCAATGGTGAAGCCGATGAGCCCGCCGGCGGCAAACAGCAGGATGGAAGTCAGTACGGCAGCGCGCAGGGGCCGCAAGGTATCGGCAAGCTTGCGCAGGCGTGCCAGGCCCAGCAAGGCGGCCAGTATCATGGGTGCGATGGCCATTCCGCCACCCAGGCGCATGGCCCAGGTGTGAATGTTGCGATGTTCGACACTGGTCACGTCGTGCATGAGATAAGCCAGCGGGGTGGTGAACACGCCCATCAGGGCGAGAGAAAACAGCAGCAGCACGATTCGGGGACTGAGCGGCACCTGTCCGCCGCAAGCATGAACGAGTGCCAGCCAGGACACCAGCATCAGCAAGGTCCATGTGAACTGCAGGGCATGGCCACCGCCCCAATACAGTATTTCGTAGTAGGCTTCCGCATCCAGACCCGAGGGCACGCCAATCAGCGACCATGCAAATGCCATCAGGGCGACTGCCGCTGCCACTGCACTGGCGTGCAGGCCGAATCGCAGGGCACCGGTGCCGTCGATGGCCGGGCCGATGGGCACGGTAAAGATCATCGTCAGCCCGACCAGCAGCAGACAGCCTGCTGCAAAGAGTACCAGGGCAGCCTGAAAGGCATGGCTGTCTACCATGGGGATGTAATTGGCCATGATGGCTTCGCCCGAGTCCACAAAAGGAGCCAGGGCCATGCCGGCGGCGCCCAGGGCGCACAATGCCAGGGCCAGCCACGCAACAGCCCGGGCTTTTGCCGGCATGCCGGGACGCAGGTTCAGGCTCCACAGTACGCCTGCCAGTGCGACAAACCAGACCAGCACAGACAGATCAACGTGCACGACCAGCGCTACGCGGAAGAAGTCTCCGGCGGGCAGCAGGGCGTTGATTCCCGGTGTCCGGGCCAGTACCAGGAGAACAGAAAACAGGCCTGAGCCCAGCAGGGCAGCCAGGGCCAGCCAGAGCCAGCCACGTGCGAGCAGCCGGCTTTCGGTCGTGACTGCGGGCAGGCTGTAGTCTGCCGGGGTGGAGGCGGTCAGAGGCGCCGTGGATTCGTGTACAGATAGAGTGTTGGCAGTCATTTGATTACGATTCCTTCTTTGTCGGCGTTGAAGTCGATCACCAGTACCTGCCCGGGATCCAGTGACAGGCTGGCCTCACGCTCGTAGAGCCGGGCGCCGGGGCGGATGTCATCGCTGAATTTCACGCTGATGCGGTGATCACCTGCAGGAACAGTGAAGCGTTCATAAATGGCGGCAGCACCGTCTTTGGACAGCCCGCCGGGCTGGGCCACCCGCTTGAGCGCGAGTTCGTCGTTGATGTGGACTTCCATGGACAGCGGGGCACGCTCGCGCGGGCACTGTATGGGGTTTCGCATGTTGGGGGGCAGCTCGGCGAGCTCTTCGTCGGTCAGGCGCCGGCACTCGCCGACCGGTTGGCCCAGCCTGACGACACTGACCTTGATCACCGCTTCATCTGCTGCCAGCGGATGGTAGGTGGGCCAGTGGGAGAAGACACCAATGACCAGGGCAAAAAGACCGTACAGCAACAGCTGTCCCAGCCATTGAACGGGGCCGGGTGCATTGCCGGATCGGGCGGTGCTCGTCGTGGCGTCAGGAGCAGGAGTCATGAGGCTTCATTCCTGTCGGGAGAAGGGTGGATGGAGAGGCAGGCTGGCCCGCAGTGCGGCCAGGGCGGTGTCGAGCTGGTCTTCCTGGCCTGCAGAAGCATAGACCTGCCGTAGCCGTCTGGCCTGGGCAGGAGGCAGCTGGCGCAGGCGAGGCGGACGCAAACCGGCCAGTCGCTGCTGGCTCCATTGTGCGCCCAGGCGATACTCGCAGCCGTTCGGGGGGCAGCTGGCCACCAGCACGCTGGCAGCGCCGTGACGAAGGGCGTAATCAATGAATGAGGGCGGGAGGTGGCCGGCACACAACAGACGAAGGACGGCCACGCCGGGACCATGCAGGCTGGCATCACTGGCACCATGCTGGCAGGAAAACACCACGATTGGCGGGGTATCGGATAGGCGGGATAATGCGGCATCCAGTTGCGTGCGCAGCGTGTCTGCAGTGAGTTGCGGCATGTCAATGCCGGTGAGAAGGGGGGTGGCCTTTTGAAAGGGGGTAGACGACGGACAAGCCCCGGTGCAGATGCCGCAGCCTGTACAGAGGTCGGCATCCACCTGGGCCAGAAGTTGCCCCGGACGGCCATCCGGATGACTGACCATGGTAATGGCGGCGTAGGGGCAGTCATCGAAGCAAAACTTGCAGCCACTGCAATGGTCGGGATGGACCTCTGCGGTCAGTGGACGGGCGGTGCGGGACAGAAAAGGCATGGCCAGCAGCCCCAGAAAGAATGCAGCGCCCAGCGCAAGGGTTGTCTGTGGCGAGGTGGCATCTGTCAAGGGGTGCAGCCATAACAGCAGCCAGTCAAGCTGGAGCACGGCAGGAGTCTGGTCCAGGGCCGCAGGTGCGTGGCTGATGACCGGCCGGCCCAGGGCCAATGCGCTCAGTGTCACGATGATACCGATGGCAAGGGGCCGGGGCGGCAGCATGTTCACATGAGCGAGCCGCTGGATATGAAACCACAGTCCGAACACAAGCAGCAGGGGCACGCCCACATGGACAAAGATGAACAACGAAAACATGCGATCTGACATGGATTCGGGGGCCAGGAAGTTTCTCGCGAGCGGCGCGGCAAGCAGCGGAAGGCCATCCAGCCATTCCGCTGTCGAAAGCGCCGAATAATGGCTCAATTGATCCCAGACCAGCCAGAAGCCGCCGATGGCACTGACCAGACAAAATGCCAGCAGGGGGACGCCGGTCAGCCAGTGGAAGTAGCGGGCGCCCTTTTCGTGGCTGTGCAGCCACTCGCGCAGCAGGTGCAGCACAACGCTGATCATCAGCAAATCCGCAGCGTAATGATGCAGGCCTCGCAACAGATTTCCGAGGCCAAGCGGAAAGCGGCGCAGGTTGTCCATGGATTGCCAGGCGCCCTGTACGGAGGTATCAAGAAATATGTAGAGCATGATGCCGCTGCCAATCAGCAGGCCAAATGCCAGCATGGCCACGGCACCAAGGTGGCGCAGGGGGTTCAGGGCGGGTCCGGACGCTGCATCGAAGAACCGTTCGATGGATTGCCAGCCTTTCAGGCCTGCCTGCCGGACATTGAAGGGACTGCGGATGCGCATTGCAAGCCTGTCAGACGACGTTGCTGTCTTTGTCGGCGCCATTCGCCAAACAGCCAGATGAACATGGTCAGGAAGAACAGCAAGCCACTGACCATTTGCAGAATCAGTTTCCAGTCATACCGGTATTCACCGGTCCTGGCATCGTAGACGGTGCAAAGAATTCGGACGCGCTCGATCAGCGTGTGGACGGCCTGGAAGCTATCTTCAGGCTGTTCATACAGCAGCAGGCGGCGCAAGGGGGTGCCCAGACGTTCCGGACGCACGACATCACCCAGTACCTGGCTATGGATGCGCCCTTCCTTGTCAACAACCGTGACGCCCAGGACATGATCGAATCCGGCGGGTGTTTCCACCCAGCTGAACCCAAAGGCGCGTGTCAGGGTCTCGACATCCGCCGCCCGGGGGCTGAGAAATTCCCAGTTGCGATGTTTGATGCGGTGCTGGGCAGCAAAGGCGGCCATGGCGCGTGGGTCGTCGAAAGGCTGGTTGAAGCCGATGCTCACGATGTTGAACTGGTCTTCACCCAGCATGGTGTCCAGCCCCTTGACCGCATCATAGAGGGTGCGTGTTTGAGTGGGGCAGATTTCAAAGCAGCCGGTATAGATGAAGCTCACCAGCAGCGGTTTGCCCCGATAGTTGCCCAGTTGCACCGGCTTGCCGTTGCGATCGAGCAGTTCCAGGTCGGGAACCACCCGACCCACCGCATCGTCGGCGAGCTGAACCGCGACGGCCTCGTCAATGGAAGGCAGTTCTCCGGCACCCCGTGCCGCTGCCCCGACGCCCGTCGTTGCCGCCTGTGCCTGTACACTGATGACAAACAGCGCCACGGCACAAAAGGTATTCAGCCAGTTAACGCAACGCCGCATCGATCCAGACTCCTGTGATCAAAATGCTCAACTGAAGCATGGAGGCAAAAAACGCCGACATGGCACGACTTCTGTCAGGCTGGTGTGCCAGCGCGGCCGTCTTGCGCAGAAAATGCCCGCCGCCAATCAGTGCGCCCGCGCCATATGCCCAGCCTGCACCAAAGCCCAGAGGCAGCAGGGAGGCGGCAACCAGCGCCATGGTGCCGAGGTGGACAATGCGTGCAGCCCGTTCGGCACCCACCACGACAGGCAGCATCGGGATGCCGGCGGCTTCGTATTGATGGCGGTTGGCAATGGCCAGACTCCAGAAATGGGGTGGCGTCCAGAGCAGCAGGACCAGCGCCAGCAGCCATGCCAGGATATCGGGTTGTGGATGGGCAGCGGCGGCACCAGCAAGCACGGCAAAGCTGCCGGCGGCCCCGCCGATGACGATATTCCATGGGGTGCGCCGCTTGAGGGCAAGGGTATAGACCCACGCATAAGTGAGTGCACCCAGCACGACAAACAGGGCCGACATCCAGTTGGTTGCCAGCCTTGCCATGACCATCGCCGTGATCAGCATGCCCAGCATGATCAGTGGCCAGTGAATGCCCTTCTTGAGGCTGCCGTTGGCAAAGGCGCGGTTTCGGGTGCGCGCCATGAGGCGATCGCTGTCGGCCTCGACGTACTGATTGAATGCGCCCGCGCTGGCCGAGGCGATGAGCACACTGAGTGCCACCATCAGTGCCTGCCATCCGCTGATGTTTCCCCGGGTGGTGATGGCCATGCCGGCCAATGCGGTGAGCATGATCAGGACACCGATGCGCAGCTTGAAGACGCCAAGCACGACACGCCAGCGAGGATGGACCGGACACGTGGCTCCGGCAGCCACCTGAATGGGCTGTGGCGCGGGGAAAGGACTGTCAGCTTGGTTCATGCTTGGCTCCGTCAATCCTGTCCGGCGCCTGGCGCCGGACAGGAGGAAGGGGATCAGCTCAGGCCCCACAGGGTGGACAGGTATTTCCAGTTGATGAAGTAATACACTACAAAGGCAACCAGAAAGACCATGGCCAGAACAAAGGTGCCGGGCGCCGTAAAGCCGATGGAACCGTAGGTCTGGGCAGCGGCAGTGGGGCTGGCGCGGCCCACGGGAGTAAAGGCGGGGCTGGAGGCGCCGGGCTCGAGCTTGCGGCCCCAGATGAGGGAGCCCAGGGCAATGTAGATGAAGGCGATGCCACCCACGATGGCAACAATGCCGCCGATTCCGACCAGGGCCATCATCAGGTAGGCGGCGCCAGGCCATTCGTACGCCATGGCCACGCCTTCAAACGCCATGTCCCAGTGACGGCGCGAGACGCCCAGCGTGCCGGCTCCCATCATGACCAGGCAGAAAAAGTACATGGACAGGCCAAACAGATAGGGCTGCCACTTGGCCAGTTTGGGTGCAATGAGTTCACGCTTGAACAGGACCGGAATCAGGTAGTAGATGACGGCCATGAAAGTAAGCGTGGTGCCTACGACTACCGTGGCATGGAAGTGCCCGGGGACATAGATGGTGTTGTGAATGATGAGGTTGAGCTGTTCGGTGCCCATCATGACGCCGGTAATGCCGCCCAGGAAGCCGAAGCCGATCAATGAAATGAAGACGGCTGAAAAGACCGGGTTGCCCCAGGGTGCCTTGCGCAGCCATTCAAACAGGCCTTTGGTCAGGCCACGCTGGCGCTGGGCAACTTCCATGGCACCGGGTACCGTCAGGCCATGCAGCATGGAGGCCAGCACCGCCAGGTACATGAAGTAGCTGGTATTGGTGATCTTCCAGGCCGTGGACAGGCCGGGGTCACCCAGCAAGTGGTGCGCGGCTGCCAGTTGCAGGAACAGGATATAAAGGAAGAACGCCATCCGGCTGACCCGTTCGCTCATGGGCTTGGCACCCAGGACGACCGCCGCAACAAAATACCAGACCGTGACGTGCATGGCCACGTTGACTTGCTGCGAGGAGTGCCCCAGGGCCCACCACACCGTGCGATAGATAAGGGGGTCGACCGTCATGAGCCCCATGGACATCAGCCAGGCAGGAATGATGATGATGGCGCCCGACAGCAGGGTGAAGACCATGATGATGGCCGCTGTCAGGCCACCGAACGTGACAAGCGGCATGGAGCCTTCATAGGTCTTTTCGCGCTTTGCCACCACCAGGGTGCCAAAGAACACCGCGCAACCAATGAGGGCGCCGACCGCAAACAGGATGATGCCAAGATAGAAGGCAGGCTCGGCCATCATGGGAACGTAGCTGGTCATCATGACGCTGGACCCGCCGCGGAATACCGCCACGTTGTTGAGGATGGAGCCGATGATCATCAGCGCGAAGCCCAGCCATGCCACCTTTGGTGTGGCGATGCGACATCGCAACAGCACGGACGCGCAAAAATACATGAAGGCGACTTCAAAGAACATCAGCCAGAAGATAAGCATGTCCAGGCCGTGGGCCGTGAGAACCATGTAGAAGGTATCGGCTTCCAGCCACCGGAATGCCGGCCAGCGTGTCAGGACAACGCCGATGGCCAGTATGCCGCCAAAGGCCAGCCATAACACGCCGGCCACGATATTGAATTTGATGAGGCGTTCGGCCTGGCTTTCGAATTGCAGGCCGGAA
>DATGUI010000286.1:0-3142 GCA_035301405.1 Burkholderiaceae bacterium | reverse complement strand
GCCAACCTGCAACACGGGATTGAGCGAGGGTGCCGCCACTTTCATGGCCACCTGCTGCAGCCCCCAGGATGCGCACAGAATCGTTACCAGACCAATGGCCAGACCATCCAGGGGTTTACGCATTTCTTGTCCACACAAACCGGCATTCATTGAAAACCATTAGAATCGTATCTTAACTGTAAATGTTCCGAAACGGCTGTCCTGAAGGTCCTGGAAGTTTGATGAAGCCTGCATTGATTGTCTTGTCGCTGTTCGCCGGCCTGTTGACGTGGTGGTTGTCTCCACGCTACCGCCAGACGGATGGCTCTCCTTTGCAGGCAATGATACGCCGGATCATTGACAGCGCGGTTGTTGGTATTGCTGTTTACGTGGTGCTGATGCTAAGCGCCCTGCTATGGCTGTGGCTGGCAGGCGGACGGGCATCCTGACAACGTATTTTCGCTTGCCACATCAACAAATGAAAAGTATTGTTACGTAAACGTCTTGATGATGTATACTATTTTCAAACAGCACGCTCATGAACAAATCACTTTTGCTCCGGTTGGTCACCCTCAGCCTTTCCCTGCTGCTCTCCGGTCCTGTCGCAGCCGATAGTGATCAACAAGACTGGCCCAAGCAGCCATCGCGCCTCAAGCTGAGCACGCCCTACGGGCAACTTCACGTGTCGCAGAGCGACTACGTCTACGATGCCCGGCTCTTGTTGAATGGCGAAGAAACCAAACCGCCTGTCATGGGTCTGCTGAATATTCCCTACGCATTCAGCGCGACCGACTATCACGTCGCCCTGATTTCCATCGATTCAGGTGACGATTCCTGCCCCATCAACTATAAATGGATCTTGCTCGAGTCCAGCGGTTACGATATATCGGACGCGTTTGGCTCCTGCTCAGAACAGATACGGGTATTTGCCGACAACCACTTGTTCACGATGCAAACCCCCAATCTTGAACAACCAGATAAAATCGACACCTATATATTTGACGGCGAGACGGTGGTTGCTCAGCCGTTTGCGGATTCCTAACCAGACCGGAGGGGACAAACCCATGAAAACACGCGCAGCAGTTGCCTGGAAGGCAGGCGAGGCACTCACCATTGAAGAGGTTGATCTGCAGGGGCCTCGCGACAACGAGGTGCTGGTCGAACTCAAGGCCACCGGAATCTGCCATACCGACTATTACACCTTGTCGGGCGCCGATCCGGAAGGTCTGTTCCCCGCCATTCTCGGCCACGAAGGCGCCGGAATCGTCACGGATGTCGGGCCCGGCGTTACCACGCTCAAACCAGGTGACCATGTCATTCCTCTCTACACGCCCGAGTGCCGTCAATGCAAATCCTGCCTGTCACAAAAAACCAATCTGTGCACAGCCATCCGCGCTACCCAAGGTCAGGGACTGATGCCTGACGGCACGTCGCGTTTCAGCATTGACGGCAATCCCATCCACCACTATATGGGCACGTCCACCTTTGCCAATCACATTGTGGTTCCTGAAATTGCCCTGGCCAAGATCCGCTCCGATGCCCCTTTTGACAAGGTGTGCTATATCGGCTGCGGGGTCACTACCGGGCTGGGCGCCGTCATTTTCACAGCCAAGGTAGAAGCCGGGGCCAACGTGGCGGTATTCGGCCTCGGAGGCATCGGCCTGAACGTCATCCAGGCAGCCCGCATGGTGGGCGCCCGGCGCATTATCGGGATTGACATCAATCCAGACCGAGAAGCCATGGCCCGGCAATTCGGCATGACAGACTTCATCAACCCCAAACAAACCGAAAACGTGGTTGACGATATCATTCAGCTGACTGATGGCGGCGTCGACTATTCTTTCGAGTGCATCGGCAACACCGATGTCATGCGACAGGCACTGGAATGCTGCCATCGCGGCTGGGGCCAATCCATCATCATTGGCGTGGCACCCGCCGGTGCCGAGATATCCACCCGCCCCTTCCAACTCGTCACGGGACGCGAATGGAAAGGCACGGCCTTTGGGGGCGCCAGGGGCCGTACCGATGTACCCACCATTGTGGACTGGTACATGGAAGGCAAGATCAACATCGATGACCTCATTACGCACACCCTTCCGCTGGAAGAAATCAACGAAGGCTTTGACATGATGAACGCGGGGCAATCCATACGTTCCGTCGTGCTTTACTGATGACCTGATGCCCACCCATGGCGGCTTTTGACCACAGTCTTTTCCTGCTGATCAATGCCAATCCCGATTCTCCCCTCTGGGCGGTGGATCTGGGTCGGCTGGTGGCCAAGCAGATTATCTACCTGATTCCCATGCTGCTGGTCAGCATGTGGTTGTGGGGGCGCAGCCTGCAACGCAACACTGCATTGCAGGCCCTGTTGACCACGGCCATTGCACTGGGAGCCAACCAGCTGATCGGCTTGTGGCTACCTCTGGACCGCCCATTTGTTGATGGCTTGGGAACCACCCTGCTGGCCCACGCACCGACACCCTCTTTCCCCAGTAATCACTACACAATTTTTCTGTGTGTAGGCATCGCGTTGTTGCGCCGGCATCAACCCATCATGGGGGTGGTTCTTGTGCTGACCGGAACCGTGGTGGCCTGGTCACGAATTTTTGTCGGTATCCATTATCCCTCAGACATGCTGGGTGCGATAGTCGTGGCGCTTGCCAGCCATGCCGCCATCAGCCCATTCTGGCAGCAACACGGCGATGCGCTCACCCACCATTGTCAGCGCCTGTACCGGCGCGTGCTGGCGATACCCATTGCGGCGGGCTGGCTGAAACGTTGACCAGCCCCAAGGCACCGCCCCGCCACACCGGGCGGATCAACCTTGAAAACCGCCGTCACTCAGAAAGGCCTCTTCTTCTGGCGTGCTGTCGCGACCCAGTATGGCATTGCGATGCGGGAAGCGGCCAAACTTTCTAATGATGTCGCGATGGTGCTCGGCCCACTGCGTATCGTCATCGATATGCTCCCGATGCAGGGCGACCGCCCTGTCCTGATCAGCCAGATCTTCGGAGTGTGAAAATGGGAGCCGCACAAACATGCGCAAGGGCGGAGTAATCTGCGCCATGAAACCCCGCTCAATGAAACGGTCGGCCACTTCGCGTGCCAACGGGTCACTTTCGTAGACACGTACGCTGCCCCGGAATGCATTGCGTGGAAACTG
>DATGUI010000285.1:0-4138 GCA_035301405.1 Burkholderiaceae bacterium | reverse complement strand
CGAGCTTGCCGGCATTGCCGTGATTGCAGATTTTCGCAGCCGTGACGTGGCTGCCGGCGGGCAGGGAGCGCCACTGGTTCCCGTGGTTCACCAGGCGCTGTTTGCCCAGGCAGAAAAACCTTGTGCCGTACTTAACCTGGGAGGCATGGCCAATGTCACCCTGCTGGATGCACACCAGGGCGTATCAGGCTTTGATACCGGGCCGGCCAATGTACTGCTGGACATCTGGACACAAAAGAAACTTGATCAGCCATTTGACCGGGACGGCGCATGGGCAGCCGGCGGAAGCGTCAACCGGCAATGGCTGGACCATCTGATCGCATCCGAACCCTGGCTGGCGACACCACCACCCAAATCCACCGGCCGCGATCTTTTCAACGAGAACTGGCTGCAGGCCCGACTGACCCACGCGAAAGAGCAGATCGGCCCCATCAGCGACCAGGACATTCAGGCCACCCTGCTTGCGCTGACCGCACGCACGGCCAGCGATGCGATCAGGCGCCACGCGCCCGATACGCAAGAAATAATCGTGTGTGGAGGTGGCGCGTTGAATACCGCCTTGCTGAGCGCCTTGCGAGACCATGTGCCTCGTGACTGCCGGGTCACGACCAGCCAGGATTACGGCATACCCGTGCAACAGATGGAGGCACTGGCGTTTGCCTGGCTCGCCTGGGCATGGGAAAACAGGATTCCGGCCAGCCTGCCCAGCGTTACCGGCGCGCGCGCACCGCGCATACTGGGCGGGTATTACCCGGCCTGAGCCCGGGTAATGGCCCGGGTTGCCTGCCCCTTGAGCGGAATCAGGGGGAGAACGATGATCCGCAGCCGCAAGTCGTGTTGGCGTTGGGGTTGCGAATCACAAACTGGGCCCCTTCAAGGTCATCCTTGAAGTCAATTTCTGCGCCGACCAGATACTGGAAGCTCATGGGATCAATCAGCAACTGGACACCGTATTTGTCTATGGTGGTGTCATCTTCGCTGACGGCCTCGTCAAAACTGAACCCGTACTGAAAGCCCGAGCATCCACCCCCCTGGATGAACACTCGCAACTTGAGATCGGGATTGCCCTCTTCTTCAAGCAGATCCTTCACCTTGTGCGCAGCGGCATCAGTGAAAACAAGCGGCATGGGCGGTGCCTGAAGATCCGTTGTTTCGGTAATCGTCGTCATGACAATAACTCCTGGAGCCAATGGGCCCCTTGAGAACAATTAACAATAATATCAGGGTAACAGACCCAGCTGACCAAGTCCGGCTCGTTCGTCGAAACCGAACATCAGATTCATGTTTTGCACAGCCTGCCCCGAGGCGCCCTTGACCAGGTTGTCCTGAACCGCGAGGATGATCAGCTGGGCGCCGTTGTCAGGCCGGTGAACGGCCAGGCGAACGGTATTGGCGCCCCGTACGGAGCGCGTTTCGGGACTGCTCCCGGCAGGCATGACATCAACAAATGGCTCGTTGGCGTAGTAGTCTTCAAAGTGCTGCTGGATATCTTTTGCCTGGCCGGCATCGGACAAGCGTACATACAGGGTAGCCAGCATGCCGCGTATCATGGGAATGAGATGCGGCACAAAGAAGAATTCTGTGGCGTCGCCGGCCAGCCTGTGCAACTGCTCGGCGATTTCCGGATGATGCCGATGAGCCGGAAGCCCATAGGCCTTGAGGTTGTCACTGGCTTCGGCAAACAGGGTGCCCACAGCCGCCTTGCGGCCAGCACCCGATACGCCCGACTTGCAGTCGGCAATGATGGGCGAGCCATCGAGCAGGGCCGTGCCATCCTGCCACAGCGGCGCCAGACCCAGCAACACCGTGGTGGGATAGCAGCCCGGATTGGCCACTAGCCGTGCCTGCCGGATGGCATCACGGTGGAGCTCGGGCAGGCCGTAAGCGGCCTGGGCGAGCACATCAGGGCAGGAATGTGGCATTTTGTACCATTGCTCGAAGGTGGCCGTGTCTTGCAGGCGAAAGTCCGCCGCCAGGTCAATGATGCGCACACCCTTGTCCAGAAGCCGTTGTGCCTGGTGCATGGCCACGCCATGAGGCGTGGCAAAGAACACGACGTCGCAGTCTTCCAGCGAGGCCTCGTCAGGCGTCTGAAATGCCAGATCAACCGCGCCGCGCAAGTTGGGAAACATGGCTGCAACGGGGGTACCCGCTTCGGTGCGCGAGGTAATGGCCGACAGGGTGACGTTGGGGTGCCCTGCCAGCAGGCGAAGCAACTCTACCCCTGTGTAGCCGGTTCCACCGACAATGCCGGCCTTGATGTGTTGGTGTGCTGCGGTCATGTGTGTTTCCGTATCGTGCAAAAAACAAACCCCGGGCATGCCGGGGTTTTGAAGCGATTGGAAGCGCTGGCGCCCCGGCATCGTACGGTATTAGCGCTTGCTGAACTGCTTGCGTCGACGTGCCTTGTGGAAGCCAACCTTCTTGCGCTCGACAGCGCGGGCATCGCGCGTGACGAGACCGGCCTGCTTGAGCGGCGACTTCAGGGTTTCGTCGTAGTCAATGAGCGCACGCGTGATGCCATGACGGATGGCACCGGCCTGACCGCTTTCCCCGCCACCATGAACGTTGACATGAAAATCAAACGATTCAAGGTGGTCAGTGAGGGCCAGGGGCTGGCGTACGATCATGCGACCCGTTTCGCGGGCGAAGTATTCATCAACAGGCTTGCCATTGACAACAATGCTGCCTGCACCTTTTTTCAGGAAAACCCGGGCTACCGATGTCTTGCGGCGGCCGGTTCCATAATTCCAATTACCGATCATGACCTGTCCTTAGATATCCAGCGTTTTGGGTTGCTGTGCCGCATGAGGATGCTCGGGGCCGGCGTATACCTTGAGCTTGCGAGCCATGGCATAGCCCAGCGGGCCCTTGGGCAACATGCCCTTGACGGCCTTTTCCAGGGCGCGCCCGGGAAAGCGTTCTTGCATGCGCTCGAATGTGGTCTCGCGAATGCCACCCGGATAACCCGTGTGGTGGTAGTAGCGCTTGTCGCGCCGCTTGTTGCCGGTAACAACCACATCGGCAGCGTTGATGATGACGATGTAATCGCCGGTATCGACATGAGGCGTGTATTCGGGTTTGTGTTTGCCACGCAGGCGGCGTGCGACTTCGCTGGCCACACGTCCAAGGACTTTGTCCCGGGCATCTACCACAAACCACTCACGCTGGACTTCATGCGGCTTGGCCACAAAGGTCTTCATGATGGTTTCCTGAAAAAATAAAAAATGAAGCAAACGGTAAAGACGCCAAGGTGTTGTCAACCACCCGTACGCACTTTACGGCAAGCCCTTAAATATACCATATCCAGGAAGACTTTGAGTCAATACTGACTCGTCTGCTCATGAATGTTCCTTTTTACGACAATGGTCTAATGATGATCATGCTCGTCATGGTCGTGGTCGTCATGATCATGTTCGGCGCGCGATTTCATCATGCGCTCGACATGGACATCTACCGTGACCTCGCCAGCATGCTCGAACGTAAGCGTCAGCGGAAAACTGCTGTCCTGCTCAAGCGGCTCGTGCAGCTTCATGAGCATGACGTGATAGCCGCCGGGCTCCAGCACGGCCTGTCCCTGGGCAGGGACCTCGATATGAGGCACCTGGCGCATGCGCATGACGTCGCCGTCCTTTTCATGGGTATGCAGCTCGGCCTTGCCTGAAACAGGCGAGGCCACGTCGACGAGGCGGTCGTCCTCGTCACCATGATTATGCAACTCAAAATAACTGACGCCGTTTGCCATGCCCTGCACCGTGGCACGCGACCAGGGCTTCTTGATGACGATATCACCGGCCGTGAAATCTTTTGCCCAGGCGCCGGTCACGGCAAACGCCAAGGCAGCAGCCAGCGCTGCCTGTCTGAAAACACCCATTTTTCCTGCTCCGTTTGTCTGAAGGGTCAGCCCGGGGCGCCCGCCCCAAGCCAGCGACCATGATAACGCAGGATTCATGAATTGAAACACCCGTATTTCTTATGCGAACCAGGCACCCATACCGCTGCACAGGGTTAACAGGGTGCACCGGTCCCAGCCCGTCACCCATCAAAAAGGCGAAGACATGATGTCTTCGCCTATCTTGATCTTGACCAACATGGTGGCCCGCAAGCCACCAGAAGAAAAACTACTTGTTGCGCTGAC
>DATGUI010000284.1:0-10664 GCA_035301405.1 Burkholderiaceae bacterium | reverse complement strand
GAGCTTCTTGATGCGCGACAGAGGTTGCGTTTCGGTGTCGCCAAACCGGCTGAAATCCACCTTGGGCCAGTCGAGGATTTCCAGCCCCCCCATGCTGGCCCGCCCGCTTGCCGCCGAGCTGCCTGACTGCAATGCCTGCTTGACGTACTGCCGGACATCGTCGTGCGTAATGCGCTGCCGGGCTCCGGAACCTTCCACCTGGGTGAGGTCCACACCCAGCTCGCGCGCAAACTTGCGTACCGAGGGAGAGGCGTGCGGCAACTGGCGAAGCGGCAGATCAGACGTGCCAAAGGCCGCCGTGGGCGAGTGGCGTTCGGGGGGCACAGAAGCCAGTTGCCCGGATGATCCGGTCTTGACTGGTGTCGGTGTTTCAGGGGCGGATGAGACTTCTTCGGATGGGGCCTCGACCCTGGCCGGTGCGTCCGCTTCCGCGCCCGCTGTTTCGGCGGATGGCGTGCTGTCGGGCGCCTCGGTGGTTTCCTCTGGTGTGTCGGCTTCGCTGTCCGCAGTATTTGCTTGTGCAGCATCGTCAGCGGGCTCAAGCTGCAGGATGACAGTTCCTTCGGATACTTTGTCACCCAGTTTGACGACAACAGACTTGACCACCCCGCCCTGCGGTGCAGGAATTTCCATTGATGCCTTGTCGGACTCCAACGTAATCAGGCTTTGCTCTGGCTCGATGGTGTCGTTTTCGGCGACCAGGACCTCGATGACTTCCACCTCGTCTGTGTCGCCGATGTCGGGCACCTTGATATCTATGGTGTTGCTCATGATGTCACCTGCTAAGCGTGATGAGGGTTGGTCTTGTCGGGATCAATGTCGTACTTCCGGATAGCTTCACTTACCCTGGATGCGGGAATTTCGCCATCGTCAGCCAGCGCCTTGAGCGCGGCGATGACAACGAAATAACGGTCGATTTCAAAGTGAGACCGAAGCTTGTGGCGATAGTCGGAACGCCCGTAACCATCGGCACCCAATACATGATAGCGCCGCCCCGCTGGTATGAATGCGCGAATCTGGTCTGCGAAGGACTTCATGTAGTCGGTGGATGCCACGATGGGTCCGGTCGTGTCTTCCAGCACGCGCGTGATGTAGGGCTTGGGTGCATCGGTATCTTCTGGATGCAGCAGTTGATGGCGCTCACAGTCCAGACCATCGCGTCGCAGCTCGGTAAAACTGGTAGCACTCCAGACATCGGAGCCGATGTCCCAGTCGTCACGCAGCAAGTCTTGTGCCGCCATGACCTCACGCAGGATGGTGCCTGAGCCCATGAGCTGAACACGCAATTTGTGCTCGTCGGTGGATTGCAGCTTGTACGCACCACGGATAATGCCCTCCTCGTCACCAGGCACCAGGCCGGGGTGAGCATAGTTTTCGTTCATTACCGTCACGTAGTAGAAGACGTTTTCCTGATTTTCCACCATACGCTTGAGGCCATCGTGCATGATGACGGCGAGCTCGTGCCCAAAGGTTGGATCATAGGATACGCAATTGGGAATGACAGAAGACAGGATATGACTGTGTCCGTCTTCGTGCTGCAGACCTTCTCCGTTGAGTGTCGTCCGCCCGGCCGTGCCTCCCAGAAGGAAGCCGCGGGCATGCATGTCGCCGGCCGCCCAGGCCAGGTCGCCCACCCGCTGAAACCCGAACATCGAGTAATAGATGTAGAAGGGAATCATGATGCGGTTATTGGTGGAATACGACGTTGCTGCGGCAATCCAGGAACTGAAGCCACCGGCTTCGTTGATGCCCTCCTGAAGCAGCTGGCCATCTTCCGCCTCGCGGTAGTACATGAGTTGGTCTTTATCGACGGGACGGTATTTCTGGCCGTCGGGAGAGTAGATGCCGATTTGTCGAAACAGGCCTTCCATGCCAAAGGTGCGGGACTCGTCCACCAGGATGGGCACCACGCGCGGTCCGAGTGTCTTGTCTCGGAGTATCTGATTCAATACCCGCACAAAGGCTTGCGTGGTAGAGACTTCACGGCCTTCCGACGTCGCGTCGGTAACGGCCTTGAAGACGTCCAGATCAGGCACTGGAAGGTGCTCGTCGGCCTTTTCGCGACGGCTGGGCAGGTAACCGCCCAGTTCCTTGCGGCGCGCTCGCAGGTACTGCATTTCGGGAGAGTCTTCCGACGGCTTGAAGTACGGCAGGGATTCGAGCTCATCGTCAGGGATGGGGATATTGAAACGATGACGGAACTCGCGGATAGCCTCCATGTCGAGCTCTTTTTGCTGGTGCGTGGGGTTTTTTGCCTGCCCCACATGGCCCATGCCGTACCCCTTGATGGTCTTGGCGAGGATCACGGTGGGCTGGCCCTTGTGCTCCGCAGCTTTTGAAAAGGCGGCATAAACCTTGTGCGGGTCGTGCCCGCCCCGATTCAGGCGCCAGATATCTTCGTCGCTCAGGCGACTGACCATTTCAAGCAGCTTGGGATGCTTGCCAAAGAAGTGTTCGCGTACGTATTTGCCATCGTGCGCCTTGTAGGCCTGGTATTCGCCATCAACGGATTCCTCCATGATGCGTTGCAAAATGCCTTCCTTGTCGCGTGCCAGCAGCGGATCCCAGTAGCCGCCCCAGATAAGCTTGATCACATTCCAGCCGCTGCCGCGAAAGTCGCCTTCAAGTTCCTGGATGATCTTGCCATTGCCTCGCACCGGACCATCGAGCCGTTGCAGGTTGCAGTTGATGACGAAGATGAGGTTGTCGAGATTTTCGCGGGAGGCCATGCCGATGGCACCCATGGACTCGGGTTCGTCCATTTCGCCGTCGCCACAGAATACCCATACCTTCCGGTTGCTGGTGTCTGCAATGCCCCGGGCATGCAAATACTTGAGAAACCGCGCCTGGTAGATGGCCATGAGCGGACCCAGCCCCATGGAAACGGTCGGGAATTGCCAGAAATCGGGCATGAGGTTGGGGTGAGGATAGGAAGGAATCCCCTTGCCATCGACCTCCTGGCGGAAGTGGTCAAGCTGTTCTTCCGTCAGGCGTCCTTCGAGAAACGCCCGGGCATAAACGCCGGGTGACGAATGGCCCTGGAAATAGATGAGGTCGCCACCGTGGTCTTCGGTTTCACCGCGCCAGAAGTGATGCTGCCCGCAGCCTATCATGGTGGCCAGCGAGGCAAAGGAAGCAATGTGACCGCCCAGGCCACCGCCATCGGCCGGACTTTCGCGGTTGGCCTTGACGACCATGGCCATGGCGTTCCAGCGAATGTAGGAACGAATGCGTTCCTCGAGGACCTGGTCACCGGGGTGGGGTTTTTCAAGGCCCGGGGGAATGGTATTGATATAAGCCGTGTTGGGAGAAAACGGAATGTAGGCACCCGAACGGCGGGCCAGATCAATCAGCCGTTCCAAAAGATAATGGGCGCGTTCCGGGCCTTCCCTGTCGAGAACGGCTTCAAGCGCCTCGAGCCATTCCTGGGTTTCCAGGGCTTCGTCGTCGGCGTAGCCAGATATAGCGTGAACACTTTCTAACGAGGACATGCGGGTCTCCTGCCTGTTTTTCACAAGGTCATGTTGCCCATTCTAGGTAAGTGTGTCTGCTAGCACAAGCAAAATTTCATTCTATGGCATTTGATTTCATATTATGAAATATCTGCCGCCATCCCTCTCACTCGCGGTTTACACTAGTGCCTCGCAGCAGGTCCTGATCATGTCGCGTCAAATTAAGAAATCTCTCATCCCCACAAGCTTTTACGAGCAAGCCAATGGTGGCCGGCGAGGCCTGTATTGGCTGACGCCGGTGGTGGTGCTGTTCTTGTATCTGTGTGTGATGGGCGTGTTCGTCTGGCTGCAGCAGCTGCAAAGTGACAGCGTCATGTTTGTCAGCATTGATCAGGAAACACGCCAGCAGCGGCTCATGATGGTCGTGGCCGCATTGTCGCTGGTCATTGTGGTCAGCCTGCTCGCCTTGTGGCGCTACACCCGTTTTCGCAGCCGTGCCGAAGCTGCCCTTCTGGCCGAGACCAGCTTTCGCCGTGCCATGGAGAACTCCATGTCCACAGGCATGCGTGTGTTGGACATGCAGGGCCGGATTGCTTACGTGAATCCCGCTTTCTGTCGCCTGATTGGCTGGAACGAGGCCGATCTGGTCGGTCGTACCGCGCCCTTTCCTTATTGGCTGCCCGGCCGCCACAAATACCACCAGGAAACCCTGGAACTGCTGCTGGCCGGTCGCACACCCAGCAGTGGCCTGGAAATCGAGGCTCAGCGCCGTGACGGTTCACGTTTTGCTGCACGCATGTATGTGTCGCCCCTGCGGGACCACAATGGTGACCAGATTGGCTGGATGACTTCCATGACCGACATTACCGAGCCCAAGCGCATACGCGAGGCGCTGACTGCGGCCCACGAACGCTTCATGACGGTGCTCGAAGGTCTGGACGACGCCATATCCGTGGTGGCCGATGCCGGCGACGAACTGGAGTTGCTGTTTGCCAACCGGACCTACCGACGCTTTTTTGGTGCACAGTCCAGTGGCCACGGCGAATTGCTCGGTGACCGGCGCGGACACTTCACGGATGAAGCCATCGAAGTGTTTTCTGTCTCGGCCGAGCGCTGGTTCGAAGTCCACCACCGGGTGCTGGCCTGGACCGACGGTCGACGGGTGCGCATGCAGGTTGCCCGTGACATCACTGAGCGCCGCGAGCACGAGAAGGCCTCACAGCGGCAGCAGGAAAAAATCCAGCTCACCAGCCGGCTGACCACCATGGGCGAAATGGCCTCCTCCCTGGCGCACGAGCTCAATCAGCCCCTGACGGCCATCAGTAACTACAGCATGGGGGCGGTCGCCCTGCTGCGTGCAGGCAATGTGGATCAGGAACGATTGCTGACAACACTGGAAAAATCTGCCCAGCAGGCAGAAAGGGCCGGCAAGATCATCAGCCGCATCCGCGAGTTCGTCAAGCGCAGCGAGCCGCGCCGCAAGGCCGTAAGCGTGCAGCAGATTCTGGACAACGCCGTGGCATTGGCTGAAATCGATGCCCGCAAGCGCCAGATTGCCATTGTTCAGGATACGCCCGATACCCTGCGTGATGTCCTGGCCGACCCCATCCTCATCGAACAGGTATTATTGAACCTGCTGAAAAACGGCCTGGAGGCCATGGAAAAAAGTGATTACCCCATGCTGCACATTGTTGTCACCGAGAACAATGACATGATTGAAATCGCTGTCCATGACCAGGGCCACGGTCTTGATGATCACGATCGCCTGTTTGAACCCTTCTACAGCACCAAGACTCAGGGCCTGGGCATGGGGCTGAATATCTGCAGGACCATTATCGAATCCCATCACGGCCAGTTGTGGGCCGACCCCAACCCACGGGGCGGTACCATCTTCCGGTTCACATTGCCTGCTACCCGCCGGCAATCCGAAACCAGCCCTCACCAACAGGAGCACAATGCATGACCACTTCCAAGGCTAACAGTACAATCTACATTGTTGATGATGACGAGGCCGTCCGGGACTCGCTGCAATGGCTTCTGGAGGCCAATGGGTACCACGTTCAGTGCTTTGCCGGGGGCGAGGCCTTTCTCAACGTATACGATCCCGATCACGTTGGCGTACTGATCGTGGATGTGCGCATGCCCGGCATGAGCGGGCTCGAGCTCCAGGAAATCCTCATCCAGCGCGATGCCCCCCTGCCCATTGTGTTCATTACTGGTCACGGCGACGTCCCCATGGCGGTATCCACCATGAAAAAGGGCGCAGTTGACTTTCTTGAAAAGCCCTTCAACGAATCCGAGTTGCGCACCATCGTGGCACGCATGCTGGTCGATGCCCAGGAACGCGTCAAGCAGGCGCGGCTGGCCCGCTCGCATCAGGCCATCCTCAGCCGGCTGACCACCCGTGAACAACAGGTTCTGGAACGCATCGTGGCTGGCCGGCTCAACAAGCAGATCGCAGGCGACCTCAGTATCAGCATCAAGACGGTAGAAGCCCATCGGGCCAACATCATGGAGAAGCTGGAAGTCACCACCGTCGCCGACCTCATGAAAATCGCACTGAATCAAGCGGAAACCTCCGAATGACGGCAACAATCATTGATGGCAAGGCCTTGTCCGGCCAATTGCGTGAAGACGTTCGCCAGCGGACACAAATACTGGCTGACCAGGGCATCCAGCCCGGTCTGGCGGTGGTGCTGGTGGGTGAAGACCCGGCCTCCCAGGTCTATGTTCGCAACAAGGCTGCCGCCTGCGAACGGGCCGGCATGCTTTCGGAGGTCATTCGCCTGCCTGCGGATGCCGCCGAGCAGGCGTTGCTGGATACCGTCCAGCACCTGAACGACAACCCCGGAATTCACGGCATTCTGGTGCAGCTGCCCCTGCCCTCACACATGAACAGCGCACGCGTGATCGAAACCATCAATCCGGCCAAGGATGTGGATGGCTTTCATGTCAGCAATGCCGGCCTGCTCATGACCGGCAACCCGCGCTTCAAGCCCTGCACGCCCTATGGCATCATGACCATGCTGTCGACCCACGACATTCCGATCTGGGGGGCCGAGGCGGTCGTGGTCGGCGCCAGCAACATCGTAGGCAAGCCCATGGCCATGCTGCTGCTGGCCGAAGGCGCAACCGTCACCTTGTGCAACTCCAAGACCCGTGACCTGGCCGCTCATACCCGGCGTGCCGATATCCTGGTCGTGGCTACCGGACGCCCTGGCATGGTCGATGGCACCATGATCAAGCCCGGTGCCGCCGTCATTGATGTCGGCATCAACCGGACCGCAGAGGGCAAGCTGACGGGCGACGTGGATTTTGATTCCGCCCGCCAGGTGGCCGGTGCCATTACGCCCGTACCGGGGGGCGTCGGGCCCATGACCATCGCCATGCTGCTGGTCAACACGCTGGAAGCCGCCGAACGCAGCCAGTCCTCCCTATCCTGAAACCGCACCTTGCAGAGAGCAAACAGAATGGCAAACAATCCCCTGCTGGTTCCCATGGACCAGCCGATAGACTATGCACGTATTGAACCAGCCCACATTGAAGCGGCCATTCCCGCCCTGATCGACCGTGCCCGTCAGGCTGTGGATGACGCTGCCCGGCCGGATCTGCCGCTCGACTGGGAGCACATCATCGAGCCCTTGCTGGACGCCACCGAGCCGCTGTCTCGCGCCTGGTCGATTGCCGGCCACCTGAATGCCGTGGTCAACACGCCAGAACTGCGCGACGCCTTCAATGCCTGCCTGCCGCAGATATCCCAATACGGGACCTGGGTGGGATTGCACCGGGGCCTGTACGAGCAATACCAGCGCCTGGCCAACGCGCCGATCTTTGCGACACTCAGCCCGGCACGTCAGCGCATCATCGAGCTTGCCCTGCGGGATTTCCGGCTCAGTGGCGTGGAGCTGCCCGAGTCGAGACAAGAACGTTTTCGTGAACTTTCCGAACAGCAAGCCCTTGCCGCCCAGAAGTTTTCTGAAAACGTGCTCGACAGCATTGACCAGTGGTCGCTGCTGATTACAGACGAGAGCCGTCTGGACGGACTGCCCGATACCGTCAAGGCTGCGGCAGCACAGGCGGCCCGCGATGATGGCGAACAAGGCTGGAAGCTGGTGCTGCAGATGCCCTGCTATCTGCCTGTCATGCAATACGCCAGCGATCGCGAGTTGCGTCACGACATGTATCGTGCCTATGCCACCGTGGCCTCCGAACTGGGCCAACCGGGGCTGGACAACTCCGGACAGATAGAAACGCTCCTGGCTCTCCGTGCCGAAGAAGCATCGCTCCTTGATTTCAAGAATTTTGCCGAGCTGCAATTGGAAACACGCATGGCAGACTCGGCCGAGCAGGTTACGGCGTTTCTGACTGAACTGGCCGACCGCTCCCTGCCCTACGCCAGACAGGATCTTGCCGAACTGCAGCGCTTCGCCCAGGAAAATCTGGACTTGCCCGAACTGCAACCATGGGATGTGGCGTTCGCCTCGGAACAACTGCGACAAGCCCGCTATGCGTATTCTGAAGAGGAAATCAAGCAGTACTTTACCGAGCCACAGGTGGTGGATGGCCTGTTTGCCACCATCCAGACCCTGTTTGGCGTGACGTTTCGGGAAGTTTCGGCCTCAACGTGGCACGCTGATGTGCGGGCCTTTGAAGCCTTGCGTCCGGACGGCAGCGTGCAGGGACTGCTTTACATGGACCTGTTTGCCCGCCAGGGCAAACGCAGCGGTGCCTGGGTCAGCAATGAACACGACCGTCGCCGCAGTGCCCACGGCCTGCGCACGCCTGTTGTCTATCTCACCTGCAACTTTACGCCGGCCCAGGGCGATACCCCGGCCCTGTTGACGCACGATGATGTCATCACCCTGTTCCACGAAAGCGGGCACATGCTCCACTGCCTGCTCTCCCGGGTGGATGATCCGGGTGCGTCGGCATTTGCTGCGGTGGAGTGGGACGCCATTGAGCTGCCGTCGCAATTCATGGAAAACTTCTGCTGGGAATGGTCGGTGGTGCAAACGCTGTCCCGTCATGTTGACACCGGCGAGCCCCTGCCTCGCGAACGCTATGATCGTCTGGTTGCAGCGCGCAACTTCCAGAGCGGCATGCAGATGGTCAGACAGATAGAATTCGCCCTGTTTGACATGCTGATACACGGACAAGTTGCCGGGCTGAACATCCAGGAAGTCCTGGCCACACTCACCCGGGTCAGAGAGCAGGTCGCCGTTGTGATTCCGCCTGAATGGCATCGCTTCCCCCACCAGTTTTCCCATCTGTTTGCCGGCGGCTATGCAGCTGGCTACTACAGCTATAAATGGGCCGAAGTATTGTCGGCGGATGCCTATGCCGCCTTCGAGGAACAGGCGGAACTGACAGAAGACGGCACGCGTAATACACTGGACGAAGAGACAGGAAAGCGTTTCCTTGATGAAATACTGTCCATTGGTGGCACGCGCAGCGCAGCAGAATCCTTTCAGGCATTTCGTGGTCGCGAACCCAGCATGGACGCCCTGCTGCGCCACCATGGCATGGCTTCCTGATCCACACGGGCAATCCATTATCCGGAGGACACCTTGAAAGCGTTTCTCAAGCATGTCATTCGTGCCGTGCTGACCCTCTCGCTGGTGGGCACGGCCATCTCGCTGCCCGCATGGGCCGACGAAACAGAAACCGCCATCCATCCAGTACGCGGCTTTTTGCCGGACCTGCGATTTTCGCTGGATGGCGCCAAGGGCCGCACCTATACCGAGCAGGATTTGCGCGGCAGCACGGTATTGCTGTTCTTCGGATATGCGAGTTGCCCCGACATCTGTCCGACCACCATGCTGCAACTGGCGGAAGTCGTGGAGCTGCTTCATGACGAAGACGCCGACATACGCATTGTCTTCATCAGTGTTGATCCTCATCGCGATACGCCTGACGTCCTGCAAGCGTATGTAGACCTCTTCAATGATCAGGCATTGGGGCTGACCGGCAGCGAAAAGCAGATTGCCGATATCGCGCGTCGCTACCGGGTGTCTTACCAGATAGAAAAGCCCAGGGCAGACGATCCTGACGATTACGAAGTGGCCCACAGCCGCGGTATTTATGTATTTGACAAGGCCGGCAAAGCCCGCCTGCTGGCTGCCGACGGCGAATCCGTCGAGCGCCTTGCCGAGGCCGTCAGAAAGCTGCTCTGAGCCGATTGGTCCGATACAAGATCTGGCACAGCACAGGCAGGGGCTTGAGGAGGTATCAACCCTTGTCCTGAAGCTGCCTGGCTGCGTCTCTCAGGGCCGTACGCAAGCCCTCTTCAATGACCGGATGATAAAAGGGCATGGTCAGCATGCCCTGGATGGTCATTTCGTTCTGCCAGGCCCATGCCAGCAAATGAGCAATATGTTCCATGGCCGGCCCAACCATCTCCGCCCCCAGAAAGCGGCCGTCATCCCGACTTGCATACACCCGCAGCAGCCCCTGATTGCGATTGATGATGCGCGAACGCCCCTGCCCGGAAAAATCAGCCTGCCCAATGACGTGGTCATCGGCATCGGTCAGCTGCGCGTGGGTTTGGCCCACATGCGCCACCTGCGGATCACAAAAGACCACACTCATGGGCGCGCGCCTTTGCCCGGCCGTGGTGTCGGGATAGTGGGCGGCGTTGCTGCCGGCAATGAAGCCGTCATCGGCCGCCTCATGAAGCAGGGGATGCAACCCGGTGACATCGCCCGCCATGAACAGGGGCGCACTGCCCAGCTGCAGGGTATCGGAATCCAGTGGGAGGGGATCAGAACCGTTCCAGGCAATCGAAGTGTTGTCCAGTTCAAGATCGTCCAGACAGGGGCGCCTGCCCGTTGCCATCAGAACGTAGTCGACTTCAAACTCGGATACCGTCGTGTGCCCACTGTCCGGACGGGTAAGCAGACGCACCTTGACGCCGGTCTCGGACAGCTCGGCATGGTCGAGCGCCGTATCACAGCGAATGTCCAGTTCATCACCAAAAATGCTGGAGGCACTGTCCAGCACGGCCGGGTCGCTGATACCCGCCAGTCCTTTTGAACGATTGATGAGATAGGTCTTGACACCCAGGCGGGCCAACGCCTGGCCAAGTTCCAGACCAATGACACCGGTACCCACCACCAGGATGCGCCTGGGCAGTGTGTGCCAGTCGAACACATCGTCATTGACGACAAGCCTGTCGCCCAGGTGCGTGTAGTCGCCCGGGATGAAGGGTGTGGA
>DATGUI010000283.1:0-16404 GCA_035301405.1 Burkholderiaceae bacterium | reverse complement strand
AGATGCTGCTGGCGCAGCGCATGGGCAAGCCTCGCATCATTGCAGAAACTGGTGCGGGCCAGCACGGGGTGGCAACGGCTACGGTGGCGGCGCGTCACGGGCTGGAATGCGTGGTCTACATGGGCAGCGAAGATGTCCGTCGCCAGGCATCCAACGTCTACCGCATGAAGCTGCTGGGGGCCGAGGTCATTTCCGTGGATTCGGGCTCCCGAACGCTCAAGGATGCACTCAACGAAGCCATGCGAGACTGGGTCACCAATGTCGAAAACACCTTCTACATCATTGGCACGGTGGCCGGGCCCCATCCCTATCCCATGATGGTGCGCGACTTTCAGTCGGTCATTGGCCAGGAGTGCCTGCAGCAAATGCCCGAGTCCGCCGGACGCCAGCCGGATTACATTCTGGCTTCCGTGGGCGGCGGCTCCAATGCCATGGGGATATTCCATCCTTATCTTGACCAGGAATCGGTCCGCCTGGTGGGCGTGGAAGCCGCCGGGCGCGGGCTGGATACCGGGCAGCATGCCGCACCGCTCAATGCCGGTGGCGTGGGCGTGCTGCACGGCAATCGCACGTATATTGTTCAGGATGACGACGGCCAGGTGCTTCCCACCCATTCCATTTCTGCCGGCCTGGACTATCCGGGCGTCGGCCCCGAACACGCCTGGCTCAAAGACAACCATCGGGCCGAGTACGTCACCATTACTGATCAGCAGGCCTTGCAGGCCTTTCACGACTGCTGCCGCACGGAAGGCATATTGCCCGCGCTGGAGTCGGCCCATGCCCTGGCCCACGCGGCCCGGCTGGCGCCCGAACTGCCCACCGACAAGATCATTCTGGTCAATCTGTCCGGACGGGGCGACAAAGACATGCACACCGTCGCCGACGCCAGCGGCATTACCTTATAAAGTTACAGGCAGACGCAGTCATGAACAGCAATAAAAGAATTTCCGCGGCGTTTGAGCAGGCAGGCAGCCGCAGTGCGCTCATTCCCTACATCACGGCAGGCGATCCGTCTCCGGCCGCCAGCCCCCGGCTGATGCACGCACTGGTTGCGGCAGGGGCCGACATCATCGAACTGGGCGTACCCTTTTCTGATCCCATGGCCGATGGCCCGGTCATCCAGCTGGCAGCAGAAAGAGCCATCCGACAGGGCACTTCCTTGCAGCGCGTGCTCGACATCGTGGCCGAGTTCCGCCAGGACGACGGCACGACACCCGTGGTGCTCATGGGCTACGCCAACCCGATAGAACGCATGGGGCAGGCCGTGTTTGCCGAAAAGGCCGCGGCAGCCGGCGTGGACGGCATGCTGGTGGTAGACTACCCGCCAGAAGAAGCCACCGAATACGCCGATCTGCTCATGAGCCACGGGCTGGACCCCATCTTTCTGCTGGCGCCCACCTCCACCCCCGACCGCATGGCCCAGGTGGGCAAGATTGCGCGCGGCTATGTGTATTACGTGTCGCTCAAGGGTGTGACCGGTTCGGGCAGCCTCGACACGCAAGATGTCGAAAAACGCGTTGCCCGCATTCGCGAGCACGTATCCATTCCCGTCGGTGTGGGCTTTGGCATCCGGGACGCCGACAGCGCCCGGCAGCTGGGCCAATGCGCCGATGCGGTGGTCATTGGCAGCAAATTGATAGAAACCATGCACCAGGCTGCCCAGGCAGCTGTGGCGGCTGGCCAGACTTCTGCGCAGGCAGACCAGGCAGCCATTGATACGGCCGCTGCCTGGCTGGCCGAAATAAGGAACAGTCTATGAGCTGGATTGAAAAGATTCTTCCCCCGCGCATCAACAAGAAAACCGACAACGGCAGCAAGCGTGTTCCTGAAGGAGTCTGGGTCAAGTGCCCCTCCTGCGAGTCCGTCCTCTACAAGGAAGACCTCCAGGCAACGCTCAATGTCTGCCCCAAATGCAGTCACCACCTGCGCATCAGCGTGCGCGAACGCATCGATGCATTGCTTGACGCCGATGGCCGCGTGGAGCTGGCCGAAGGCACCCGGACCATGGATCCGCTCAAGTTTCGCGACAGCCGCAAATACCCCGACCGGGTGACGGAAGCCACGCGCGATACCGGAGAAACCGAAGCCATGGTCACCATGAAGGGCAGCATACTGTCCGTGCCCGTGGTGCTTTCATGCTTCGAGTTCGGCTTCATGGGGGGGTCCATGGGTTCGGTCGTGGGCGAGCGCTTTGTACGCGGCGTCCAGCAGGCCATTCAGGACCGCACGCCCTTTATCTGCGTGGCGGCATCCGGGGGTGCCCGCATGCAGGAAAGCCTGTTCTCCCTGATGCAGATGGCCAAGACCAACGCCATGCTGACGCAGCTGGCCAACGCAGGCCTGCCTTTTATCAGCATTCTGACTGATCCCACCATGGGGGGGGTGTCCGCCAGCTTCGCCTTCATGGGCGATGTCGTGATCGCCGAGCCCCGTGCCCTGGTGGGCTTTGCCGGGCCGCGCGTCATCGAACAGACCGTGCACGAAAAGCTCCCGGAGGGCTTTCAGCGTGCTGAATTCCTGCTGGAAAAGGGCGCCATCGACATGGTGGTTGATCGGCGCGAGATGCGCCAGGAAGTGGCCCACCTGCTGGCGCTCATGATGCGTCAGCCGCTTGAAGTCATCAACGGCTGACATCATCAACGCATCAACGGCTGATCATCCCGTCGCTGATTGTCAGCGGTTGAGTCTGCTGATGGCCGGCGGCGGATGGGCCGCCGGCATGCTTTCGATTACTGCTGCGTTTCTACCTGTTGCAGAGGCTGTTGATCAACAGCCTGGGCGGGCTTGCGGGCGCGACCCAGTTCAGCATGGGGTGCATCGTAGGCCGTGCTCTGAGGCTTGACGCGCGTCTCGATGCGCTCCAGGCCGGCATCTTCCAGAGCGGCCTTGATGGAACGCGTATCTTCGCCTTCAGTGACGATCTGCTCGGCAACCGTTGCTTCTTCCTGGTCTTCCGTTGCAGGCGTCTGATCGTCTGCCTGAGCGGGGGACGCTGCCTGCGCGTCAGCGCGGGCTGCTTCACTGCTGACTGGCTCCTCGGCAACGGCTGCATCAGTTGTCGACTCACTGACAGGTGAGTCTTCAGCGACCGGCTTTTCAGCGGCCACCTTGGCAACCGGCGGCTCATCGGCGGGACGGCGGTCTGCCTGCTCGGCACGCGGCGCTTCACGGGTTTCCGGTGCTGCCGTGGTCGTCAACTCGCTACCCTCCGATTGCTCGGCCGTGACCGATTCGGCAGGCATGGCTTCGGTTTGCACGGGCGCAGCAGGTTTTTCCGTGACCGTGTCAGGTGTCTGGTCCGCTTTGGCCGGGCTGGCTGGCTCGGCAGGCGCTGCGACTTTGGCCGGTTCAGCCTGTCTGGCTTGCTGGGCCTGTCGGTCTGCTGCCCTATCGGATTTCACCGTATCGTCTGCCCTGGATGCGGCGCGTTCCGGCTTTTTGTCCGCCTGTTCGGCGGCTGGCGTGTCAGCGTGGTCAGGGGTGGTTGTTGGGGTCGATTCGTTGCGAGCCGCTTGCTGGGACTGCTGTCCACCACGGCGTCCGCGACGCGGCCGCCTGCGTCGGCTGGAGCGATCGGACTGGCGGCCTTCTGCTGCGGCAGATGCGTCGGCTGCCTCGGCATTCTGACGCGGGGCCGCACCATTGGCAGAAGATCGTTCATCGGCTTGCCTGCGGGCCTGCTGGGGTGCCGGCGGCGTCTGGCCGTTGGTTTCAGCGGTCTGGCGCTGCTGTTGTGTGGCGCCCTGATCCGTTTGCTGATCCGTGGCCGGGCTGCGACGTCTGCCGCGACTGCGCCGGCTGCGGCTGGAACGGCTCTGACCATTGGCCGAGGAGTCTGCCTGGTCGGGACGACGACGCGAGTCGGGGCGTCGGCGGCTGGTGCTGGCCTGATCGGTCTCTTCACCTGCCTGATCTGCGGTCTGCGCTGTTGATGAGCGGGCCGGGCGCCCCTGCCGGTTGGCGGTGGACTGACGGCGACCGCCACGGCGGGACCGGGATTCCGGGCGTGCCGGCTGCTTGGCAGCGGCGGGCTGGGCCGGGCTGGTCTCGGAGGCAGCCGTACCCATGAGCCAGCTGATGAGGCGGGCCAGCAGGCCGTGTCGTGCCCGGATCTGCTGTTGTGCAGGACGGGCCGCTGCGGCAGCAGGGCGTGGTGCGGGTGTGGGGGCGGGCTGGGCCGGTGCCACGGTCTTGACCAGCGGCTTGGGCTGCTCTTTGGTGGTTTGTGCGCGACGTGGCGCCCAGACCGTTTCTTCCTGAGGTTGTTCAACCAGCTGGATGCTGGTGCGGTCTTCGTCCAGACGGGGATCGTCGTAACGCAGACGCTCGATGTGGTGGTGAGGGGTTTCCAGCTGCTTGTTGGGAATCAGCACCAGATTGACCTTGAGCCGAGCTTCGAGCTTGCTGATGTCGGTCCGCTTCTCGTTGAGCAGGAAGGTGGCGACATCCACGGGCACCTGGGCGTGCAAGGCCGCCGTGCCTTCTTTCATGGCTTCTTCCTGAAGCAGGCGCAAGACGTGCAGGGCACTGGATTCCACGTCACGGATGACGCCGGTGCCGGTGCATCGGGGGCAGGTGACATGCGAGCCCTCGTTGAGGGCAGGGCGCAGACGCTGGCGCGAGAGTTCCATCAGGCCAAAGCGCGAGATGCGGCCCATTTGTACGCGGGCGCGATCCAGTCGCAGCGAGTCGCGCAGGCGCTGTTCGACAGAGCGCTGGTTGCGGTTGTCGTCCATGTCGATGAAGTCGATGACGATCAGGCCACCAAGGTCCCGGAGCCGGAGTTGCCGGGCGACTTCGTCGGCTGCTTCCTGGTTGGTGCGCAGGGCGGTTTCTTCAATATCGGAGCCGCGTGTGGAGCGCGCCGAGTTGACGTCAATGGCCACCAGCGCTTCGGTGTGATCAATGACGACCGAGCCACCGGAGGGCAACTGCACCGTGCGGGAATAGGCGGTTTCGATCTGGTGTTCGATCTGGAACCGGGAGAACAGGGGGATATCATCACGATAACGCTTGACCTGCTGCACGTTGTCCGGCATGACGACACTCATGAAGGCACGGGCCTGTTCATAGATTTCGTCGGTATCAATGAGGATTTCGCCGATGGCCGGGGAGTAGTAATCGCGGATGGCGCGAATCACCAGGCTGGACTCGAGATAAATGAGTATGGGTGCCTTGTTGTCGCGGGCGGCGGTGTCAATGGCTTCCCAGAGTTGCTGCAGGTAGGACAGATCCCATTGCAGTTCTTCGACGCTGCGGCCAATGCCGGCGGTGCGGGCAATGATGCTCATGCCCTGGGGCAGGTCGAGCTGGTCGATGGCTTCGCGCAGTTCCTGGCGCTCTTCGCCTTCTACCCGGCGGGACACGCCACCACCGCGGGGGTTGTTGGGCATGAGAACCAGATAGCGTCCGGCCAGGGAAACAAAGGTGGTCAGGGCGGCACCCTTGTTGCCGCGTTCTTCCTTTTCTACCTGGATGATGAGTTCCTGGCCTTCTTTCAGGGCGTCCTGAATGCGGGCCGAGCGTACGTCGACGCCATCCTTGAAATAGGTGCGGGAGACTTCCTTGAAGGGCAGGAAGCCGTGGCGGTCTTCGCCGTAGTCAACGAAACAGGCTTCCAGGCCGGGCTCGATGCGGGTGATGACACCCTTGTAGATATTGCCCTTGCGTTGCTCGCGGCCCGCGGTTTCGATGTCGAGATCGATGAGTTTTTGCCCATCGACGATGGCAACGCGCAGCTCTTCCTGGTGCGTTGCGTTGAATAACATTCGTTTCATGAGTGTTTTTCTCCGTAGTCATGTTGCGGCGATACATATCGCCGCATGACCGCGGTCACTCGGTGTGCTGCGCTGAATATGCAAGAACGGGAGGCAGGACTGACGCAGTCAGAATGGGCTCCCCTTGCTTTGCAGAAGTGGGGTGCACGAAAATGTAAGGCGTTCAGTCAGCAGGTTGGTCAGGGACACAATAATTGAGTTGACAAAAAATGCTGGAAGCAACAGTCGCAATCGGTTGTTGGTAGTGAGCGCTGCGCCTGGTGCATGAAACATATGGAAATATATCGCACAAAAAATTCAGCGTCGCAAAAGGCAGGCAGGAGGCGGGAAAACTGACCACGCCGTCTTGATTCAAGCTGTTCCTGTGCCGCGACCAAGTGACCAGGAGAACCGTTAACCCAGACAGTACAATATAAAAGGATGGGCCGGCCTGACGGAGACGCGCAAACTGGCATCTCGACGTCGGGCCGATTACAGGGCCTCCGACGGTCAGGGCTGATTATACGTCGGTTTTGATTTGTCGTGTGGTCAGTCTTTGACAGTATGTTTCGGCCGGCCGGGCTGACCCGGCCGGCGGCCCTGTCATGCGCCAGGCAACAGCATTGCAGGAACACCAATGAAATCACCGGTACGCTACATGGAAATCGATGCAGACGAGGCGGGTCAGCGCCTGGACAACTATCTGCTGCGGGTGTGCCGGGGGGTTCCCAAAAGCCACATATACAAGGCCATTCGTGGTGGCCAGGTCCGGGTCAACAAGGGGCGCGCGCAGGCAGGATACCGGTTGTCTGCCAGGGATGTCGTCCGGATACCGCCCATGCGCACCACGGCGGCCGGCCAGAAACCGCCCGCCCCGCCGCAGCGCTTTCCGGTTGTCTTTGAAGACGATGCCATCATGGTCATCGACAAGCCCGCCGGCGTGGCCGTGCATGGCGGCAGCGGGCTGTCCTTTGGTGTCATCGAGCAGCTCCGGGCGGCCTCGCCGCAACAGCCTTATCTGGAGCTGGCCCACCGCCTGGATCGCGAAACCTCGGGCGTTCTGGTGGTTGCCAAGCAGCGGCGTGCGCTCCGGGCATTGCATGAAGCGCTGCGGCAGGCACAGGGCCGCCGCCTCTATGAAGCCCTGGTATGGGGAGACTGGGTGAATGATCGCCAGCATTTGCGTCAGCCTCTGCTCAAGTGGATGACGCCGCATGGCGAGCGTCGAGTGCGGGTAGACTCGATGGGCAAATCCTGCCACACCATCGTGACCCTGAAAAAACGCTTCGGCGAGGTGTCCTGGCTGGGTGCGGAGCTGCGCACCGGGCGCACGCATCAGATCCGGGTGCATCTTGCCGCGGCAGGGTATCCTGTCTTGTGCGATGAAAAATACGGCCCTGACACGGTTCGCGACACCTTTGCGCGTCGTGGATACCAGCGCATGTTCCTGCACGCCACTGAACTGCAACTGCCCCATCCCCTGACGGGCGAGCCGCTGGTGCTGCGAGCCCCCTTGCCCGACATATTCAAACAACTGATCAATGAACTGGAGAATCCTCAATGAAAAAGTATTCAGCGGTAATTTTTGACTGGGACGGAACCATCATCAATTCCACCCACTCGATTGTGGCGGCCATCCAGGCTGCCTGTGCCGATCTGAATTTGCCTGTTCCCGAAACACGTGATGCGGCCTGGGTGATCGGACTGTCGCTGGAGAGCGGCCTTTACCGGTGCGTCCCCGACCTGACGGCCGAACAGATGCCGCAGTTTCTCGACCGCTACCGTCACCACTATTTCGGCTACGACCCCCACATTCAGCTTTTTGATGGCATGAGGGAGTTCCTTGAAGGCATGCGGGCCCGGCAAATTGGCCTGGCCGTGGCAACCGGCAAGAGTCGCGTGGGGCTAGAGAAAATCATTGATCAGGTCAATTTGCGCCCGCTCTTTGACACGACACGCACGGCAGACGAAACCGCCAGCAAGCCTGATCCCACCATGCTGCTCGAGATCCTTGAAGAAATGGGCCTGGATACCGAAGAAGTCATCATGGTCGGGGACACCACGCACGACATCCACATGGCCAGACACGCCGGAGTCGACAGCCTGGCCGTGACTTACGGTGCACACGATCCCGACACCCTGCTTGCCTCATCGCCGGGTGCCATGGTCTCCAGTGTGACAGACATGCAATCGTGGCTGGAGCCGCGCCTGCGGACCTGACGGTTCAGAACAGGGCTTTCAGTATGCCCAGGGTTTCGGCATCGGGCTGGCCATCGTGTCGGGCCGGGCGGTAGTGCATCTGAAAAGCCGCAATGACATTGCGTGTCGGGCCATCCAGTTCTCCGGACAGGGGGACTTCATAACCTGCCCGCTTGAGCTGTTCCTGTATCCACAGGGGCTCGGGCAGGCCGTTGCGCCTGAAGTCCTCTTCGTGCTCGCGGGCCTTTGCCTTGCTGAACCATCGGCCCAGCCCGGCGCGTGCCAGTTCCTCCCACGGAAACAGGGGGCCCGGGTCCAGCTTGCGCTGCGGCGCCACATCGCTGTGGCCCACAATGTTGTGGGGCTTGATGTCATGGCGCTCGACAATATCGGCAACCAGCTTCTTGACCAGTTCAATCTGTTCTGAGGTGTAGGGCACAAAGGCCTCGTCCTGCTTGCCGGCATTGACAATTTCTATTCCGATGGAGCCCGTGTTGACATCGGTGCGTCCGTACCATTCTCCTACCCCGGCATGCCAGGCACGGCGATTCTCATCCACCAGTTGGTAGAGGTGGGGCGGGCTGTCGTCCGTAATCAGGTAGTGGCTGCTGACATTTTTTTCAGACAGGATTTTCAGTGAGGTGGGGTTGTCGGCTGCCGTGTAATGCAGCACGACAATGCCGACGCGGCTGTTGTGGCTCCTGGCTTCCACGCTGGTGTCAATGGGCAACGCGCGGCGTTCCGTGGTGCTGCAGGCGGCCAGCACCATGGCCAGGCCAATGGTCAGGAGGCTTGCCCGGGTGCGTGCAGGCACGGCGGGCACGAGTCGAAACAGGGCAGTAAGAAGCATCATGTGAAACCGGGGATTCAATCAGCGAGAAAAAGAAACAGGGCAGGCATCCTGGCCAGCTCGGGCCGGGGGCCCTCGCGCCAGGCGCGGACGGAGCGGGTGGCTATCCATTCGTCCGCTGTCGTCAGGGCACGGGCAATGCACAGGCGCGTACTGTCTTGCAGGTTCTGCACGAGTGCATCGTACAACGCGGCATTGCGATAGGGCGTTTCAATGAACATCTGGGTTTGCCGGTGCCGGCGCGAGGCGGCTTCCCAGGTCTTCAGTTGTCTGGCACGGGCGGGTGCCTGTCTGGGGGCATAGCCATGAAAGGCAAATTGCTGGCCATTCAGGCCGCTGGCCATCAGGCCAAGCAGCAGCGATGACGGGCCCACATGCGGCACCACGCGATAGCCCAGATGATGGGCCATGTCCACCACTTGAGCGCCCGGGTCGGCAATGGCGGGGCAGCCCGCTTCGGAGACCAGCCCGATATCCGTGCCGGTGGCAAGGGGTTCCAGCCAGCGCCGGATCTGATCGGGGGCAGGCTGCCTTTCCAGTTCGTGCATGGTGATGTCCGCAATGACGTGCGCGGTGCCGACCTGCTTCAGGAAGGCCCGGGCCGTCTTGGCATTTTCAGCAATATAGACGCGCAGTTGCTGTGCCACCTCTTGCGTGGCGGGGGGCAGCCATTGGCGGGGGTCGGTGTTGCCAAGGCCCACGGGAATAAGATGAAGGTGTCCGGTAGAAGACAAAAACAGTCCTTTGCTTGCAATGGGTGGAAGACGGCCAGGCTTGCAGTTATTGCCCGTGCATGACGGGGTCCAGACCGGCTGCGCGCAACATGCGGCACAGCTCGATCAGGGGCAGGCCGATGATGGCGGTGGGGTCATTGGAGCGCATGCCGGCCATGAGTGCAATGCCCAGGCTCTCTGCCTTGGCGCTGCCGGCGGTGTCGTAAGGGGCTTCGCGCTCCAGGTAGCGGGTGATTTCCTCGGGGCTCAGGGCTCTGAACTCACAGTGCGTGGGCACATCGATGACCTCGTTCCCGCCGGGATGGCTGACGCAGATTGCCGTATGAAAGACAACCGTCTGGCCGCTCAATGCCGTCAATTGCTGGTGCGCGCGTTCAAAGCTTCCAGGCTTGCCAATGGGCTCGCCGTTCCAGGTGGCCACCTGGTCTGACCCGATGACTACCGCCTCGGGGTGCTGAGCGCTGACGGCCAGGGCCTTTTCCCTTGCCAGGCGGCGAGACAGGGCCAGCGGTGATTCCCCCGGAGCAGGGGTTTCATCAATGTCGGGGGCCACCGTGGAAAAGGGCAGGCCCAGGCGGGTCAGCAAGGCCTTGCGATAGGGTGAGCCGGAAGCAAGCACAAGGTCAGGGATTGAAGGGGTCATGGGAAAGACAGCGAGTGTTCAAGGTTGACGGATACAGGGTTTGCGCGATATATTTGATTGTTTTCTTAATTGGGTTGGCGGTGTATTGATGGAGTCTGCTGAGTACCTGGTAGATACCCATGAGCTTACCCGTTCAGGTCAGACGGTTCGTGGCCAGGTTGCGCTGTCACAGTTTAAACGGCTTGGTTCGGATTTGCCTGATCAGGGCAAGGGCATGGCCCAATGGAGCGTACGTGGCCTGACCGACATCACCGGGCAGCAGGCGCTTGAAATAAGCGTGGCGGCCGATGTCAACGTCAGGTGTCAGCGCTGCATGGAAACCATGGTGTATCCGGTCAAGTCCACCAGCGTATTGCAGGTGATGCAATCCGAGGCCGAGCTCGATGCAATCGAAGATCAACAGGATGTGGATCCCGAAAACTGGGTAGAACCGGTTCTGGCATCCAGCCGCCTGAATGTACTGGATCTGGTTGAAGACGAGCTCATCCTGGGGCTGCCTTACGTTCCCATGCATGGCAGCTGCACGCACGAGGCGTTTGCGCCGGCGCAGGATGACGAGGATGCCAGCCATTCCGATCCGTCGCCCTTTGCCGTTTTGACCCAGCTCAAGAAAAACTGAATTCGTCATTTTTTATTTTGCGGGCCTGTCCTATCATGGCAGACCGTTCACAGGAGTCATCATGGCTGTCCAGAAGACCAAAAAAAGTCCCTCGCGTCGCAACATGCGTCGCGCCCACGATTTTCTGACCGCTCCGGCAACCGCCATCGAACCCACCACGGGCGAACTGCACAGGCGTCATCACATCAGCCCCACCGGGTTCTATCGGGGTCGCAAGGTGCTGGCAACCAAGCACGACGACTGATCCCGCCATTGCGGTGAACTGATCAGTCCCATTCCTGATGTCTCAAGACTTCATCTGCATCGCCGTCGATTGCATGGGTGGCGATGTAGGGCTGCCTGTCACCATTCCGGCAGCGTGTGCGTTTGCAAAGCGCTTTCCCGATACCCGATTCCTGCTGGTCGGCGATGCCGAAGGCATCGAGGCCGCATTGCGCGAGGCGGGTGTTTCGGGGCAGTCGTGGTACACCGTGGTCCCTGCTTCGCAGGTCGTGACCATGGACGACACGGTCGAAGTGGCCTTGCGGCGCAAGAAGGATTCTTCCATGCGCGTGGCGGCTCAGGCGGTGCGCGACGGCCTGGCTGACGCCTGCATTTCTGCCGGTAACACCGGGGCCTGGATGGCCACCAGCCGTTATGTACTGAAAACCCTTGACGGCATCGCGCGTCCTGCCATTGCCACGTCCATTCCCAATCAAAAGGGCGGCGCAACGCTCATGCTGGATCTGGGCGCAAACGTGGATTGCACGGCGGCGCATCTGCTGCAGTTTGCTATCATGGGCACGGCGCTGGCAAGTGCCCTCGGAGGCAGTGAACGCCCAACGGTTGGCCTGCTCAACATCGGCCAGGAAGTCATCAAGGGTAACGAGGTCGTCAAGCAGGCGGCCGAGCTCCTGACCAACAGCGGTCTGGAATTCTACGGCAACGTGGAAGGCGATGACATCTGCAAGGGCACCGTTGACGTCGTGGTCTGCGATGGCTTTGTCGGCAATGTGGTACTCAAGTCCATAGAAGGTCTGGCAAGCATGATAGCCACCATGATGCGGGCGGAATTCAAACGGAACATCTGGTCCATGGGTGCCGGGCTGATCGCCCGCCCCGTGCTCAACCGGTTTCGGGATCAGGTCGATAACCGCCGTTACAATGGCGCTGCCCTGCTGGGGCTGCGCGGCGTGGCCATCAAGAGCCATGGCTCGGCGGATGTCTACGCCTTTGGCTGTGCGCTTGAACGCACGCGTGAAGCGGTTCACAACCGCTTGCTGGACGGCATCACCGAAACCATCGATCAGCTCAGTCAGAGCCTGGCGACGGCTGCCGCGCAGGCAGCGCCGACCGAGTCGCAACCCACACCCGATGCCTCTGCCCCCGAAGCCTGACAACCATGAAATACGCCTCCATCATCGGATCGGGCAGCTATCTACCCCCGCGCATTGTTTCCAATCACGAACTGGCCGATCAGCTGGCAGCACGCCAGATTGAAACCTCCGACGAATGGATTGTTTCCCGTACCGGCATTCGGCAGCGCCATCTGACTGATGCGGGCGTACTGACCAGCACACTGGCCACCCACGCAGCGCGGGCGGCACTTGACGATGCCGGCGTGGCAGCGGCCGATGTCGATCTCATCATTGTCGCCACGTCGACGCCCGACTACGTATTTCCCAGTACGGCCTGCCTGGTGCAGGCCAATCTTGAAGCTTCCGGTGCGGCGGCCTTTGACGTCCAGGCGGTGTGCAGCGGCTTTGTCTATGCGTTGGCCACTGCCGATGCCTTTGTCCGCGCAGGCCGTGCGCGTACGGCCCTGATCATTGGGGCTGAAGTCTTTTCCAGCATTCTCGACTGGTCCGATCGCTCCACCTGCGTGCTGTTTGGCGATGGGGCGGGCGCCGTGGTCCTGCAGGCATCGTCCCGGCCCGGCATTCTCGATGCCCAGCTGCACGCCGATGGCAGCCAGAAAGGGGTACTGCACGCTGCAGGCAACGTATCGCATGGCGAGGTGGTCGGCGACCCCTTCCTGCGCATGGACGGCCAGGCGGTATTCCGGCTGGCTGTCAATCACCTGACTGCCTCGGCCACGGAAATATGTCATGATACCGGGGTGGCGCTGGCAGAGATCGACTGGTTCGTGCCGCATCAGGCCAATCTTCGCATTATCCGGTTTCTGGGGCGCAAGCTGGGTCTTGATGCCTCGCGTGTGGTGGTCACGGTAGATCACCATGCCAATACTTCGGCGGCCAGCGTGCCGCTGGCACTTGACCAGGCGCGCCGCGATGGCCGCATCAAGGCCGGACAGCTGGTCCTGATGCAAGGAGTAGGCGGCGGCTTTACCTGGGGGTCTGTGCTGGTCCGCATGTAGGTCATCATGCCGTGGCTTTCACGGTGTACTGGGGCAGGATAGTCAATCAATTTTTTCTTGGACAGGCAGGCATGAAAGTCGCTTTTGTTTTTCCCGGGCAGGGCTCGCAGACCGTAGGCATGTTCGATGCCTGGCAAGACAATGCTGTGGCGATGGAAGTCGTGCATCAGGCCAGCCAGGCGCTGGATCAGGATCTCCCCGGTCTCATGCATCGTGGCCCGGCATCCGACCTCAATCTCACCATCAATACGCAGCCCGTCATGCTGGCGGCTTCGTTTGCCATGTACCAGGCATGGCTGGCCGCTGGCGGCCGGGTTCCGGCCATCATGGCCGGCCACAGCCTGGGCGAATATACCGCCCTGACCGCAGCGGGTGCCCTGGCTGCCGACGATGCCCTGCGTCTGGTGCGTGTCCGGGCAAGCACCATGCAAAACACCGTGCCGGTAGGCGAGGGCGGCATGGCAGCCATTCTGGGCCTTGACGACGCCACGGTCGAAGCGGTCTGCAAGCAGGCGGCCGAAGAGGAAGTCGTTGAGGCAGTCAATTTCAATGCGCCATCGCAGGTGGTCATTGCCGGCCATGTGGCAGCGGTAGACCGCGCCTGCGAGCTTGCGCGCGAGCAGGGCGCTCGCCGTGCCATGAAGCTGTCCGTATCGGCGCCCTTTCATTCCAGCCTGCTGCGCTCGGCCGCAACCGTACTGGCCCAGGCACTGGATGGCATAGAAATCCACACGCCTGCCGTGCCGGTCATCAACAATGTTGATGTCGCCAGCCCGGGCACACCGGCTGCCATTCGTGACGCCCTCACACGCCAGGCCTGGCACGCGGTACGCTGGGTAGAAACCATTCAGGCCATGAGGATGCAAGGCGTGACACACGTGGTTGAGTGCGGCCCCGGCAAGGTGCTCACTGGCCTGACACGCCGTATTGACAAAAGCCTGGTTGCCCTGTCGATCAATGATCCCGACACCCTGCAACAGGCTCTGGACACATTACAAGGATAATCCGCCATGCAACAGAAAGAATTCACGGACAAGGTGGTCCTGGTTACCGGCGCCACACGGGGTATCGGCAAGGCCATCGCCCTCGAGCTGGCCAATCGCGGGGCTACCGTGGTGGGCACGGCCACCTCGGCGGCCGGTGCACAGACCATCACCGACATGCTCTCCGAGGCCGGCGGGCGCGGGGTCGAGCTCAATGTCAATGACATCGATGCCTGCGACGCTCTGCTGGCCGAACTGGCCGCCGATGGCGGACCCCATGTTCTCGTCAACAATGCCGGCATTACCCAGGACAATCTCGTGATCCGCATGAAGGACGAAGAATGGCAGGCCGTGGTAGACACCAACCTGAATGCCGTTTTCCGGTTGTCGCGCGGAGTCACGCGCACCATGATGAAAGCCCGCTGGGGCCGCATCATCAACATCACCTCGGTCATTGGCGAAATGGGCAATGCCGGACAAACCAACTACGCTGCAGCCAAGGCGGGCGTGGCGGGGCTTTCACGTGCCCTGGCACGCGAACTGGGCAGCCGTGGCGTCACCGTAAACTGCGTGGCGCCGGGCTTCATTGATACCGACATGACCCGCGCGCTGGACGACAAGCAGGCAGCGGCCATCCAGTCGCAAATCCCCATCGGCAGGCTGGGTTCGGCGGCCGATATCGCGCAGGCTGTGGCCTTTCTGGCCGGTGACGGCGCGGCCTACATCACGGGCACGACATTGCACGTCAATGGCGGGCTTTACATGGTCTGAAAACGGTTTCGCAGTCTGGGGTAAAATCGATTTTCCTCAAGTGCGTTTCTGCCTGATTCATGCTGTGTAAAATCAGACATGAAGATTGCAGTAACGTTTTTTTATCACGGTCAGCCACAACAGGCTGCCCGTTGTGGCTATAATTCGCGGGATTTTCCCAACTTCCCATTGGAGATATGCATGGACAGCATCGACCAGCGCGTCAAGAAAATAGTTAGCGAGCAGCTTGGCGTGAACGAAGCCGAGATCAAGAACGAATCCTCTTTTCTTGACGACCTCGGTGCCGATTCGCTCGATATGGTCGAGCTCGTGATGGCACTCGAAGACGAATTCGAAACCGAAATTCCTGACGAAGAGGCAGAAAAGATCACCACCGTTCAGCAGGCGGTTGACTACATCAACGAAAACAGCAAGTCCTGATGCAGTTGTCGCCCGGAATGCTGGCAGCCCGCCTTGAGCGGGCTGTACATTTTCAAGACAGGAGTCATTCGTGAAACGACGCGTCGTGATTACCGGGTTGGGCATTGTTTCGCCAGTCGGTAACGATATTCCTACCGCCTGGGACAATATTGTCAATGGCCGCTCGGGGATAGGGCCCATCACCCGTTTCAACCCCGAAGACCTCAATGCCCGGATTGCCGGCGAGGTCAAGGACTTTGACATTACCGACCACCTTCCCGCCAAGGAAGCCCGCCAGATGGATACCTTCATCCATTACGGCATTGTGGCTGGCATGCAGGCCTGGCAGGACGCCGGTCTCGAAGTCACCGACGCCAACGCCGAACGTATCGGCGTCATTGTCGGTTCCGGCATTGGTGGCCTGCCTCGCATCGAAGAGACACAAGAAGCGTATCTCAAGCGCGGTGCCCGGCGGATTTCACCGTTTTTCGTGCCCGGCTCCCTGGTCAACCTGGTGTCGGGCCATCTCTCCATAGGCTTGGGGCTCAAGGGGCCCAGCTATGCCGTGGTCTCTGCCTGTACCACGGGTCTGCATTCCATTGGCGATGCAGCCCGCCTCATTGAATATGGCGATGCCGATGTCATGGTCGCCGGAGGGGCTGAATCCACCGTATCCCCTTTGGGTGTGGGCGGGTTTGCCGCCATGCGGGCCTTGTCTACACGCAACGATGACCCGGAAACCGCCTCGCGGCCCTGGGATATCGATCGCGACGGCTTCGTCCTGGGCGAAGGCGCCGGCGTCATGGTGCTCGAAGAGTACGAGCACGCCCGCCGTCGGGGCGCCCGCATCTATGGCGAATTTGGCGGCTACGGCATGAGCTCCGACGCCCACCACATTACCCAGCCCGACCGCGACGGTCCGCGGCGCGGCATGGTCAATGCCATGCGCAATGGGGGCGTCAACACCGACGAAGTCACTTACGTCAACGCGCACGGCACTTCCACGCCGCTGGGTGACATCAATGAAACCGAAGCGCTCAAGCTGGCATTTGGCGAAGACGCCCGCCAGCTGGTCGTCAATTCCACCAAATCCA
>DATGUI010000282.1:0-4729 GCA_035301405.1 Burkholderiaceae bacterium | reverse complement strand
GTTTCGCAGTTGCGGCAGGTCAGGCAGCGATCCAGGTGAAACTGAGTGGGCCGGCTGACATCCTGCCCTTCGAGCAATTCCTTGATGAGGTAGATACGCCCACGAGGACTGTCGCGTTCATCTCCGGTGAGCTGATAGGTGGGACACGTGGCCAGACAGAAGCCGCAGTGTACGCAACGCCGCAAGATTTCTTCTGCTTCCTGACCACTTTCCAAGTCACGCGCCCATTGGGCGAGATTGGTCTGCATGTCTGGTTATCCTTGTTGCACCGGCAAACGCCGGCCAGGATGAAACATGCCCTGAGGGTCCAGCTCATCCATCATTCGACGGTTGATGCGTTCAGTGACCTCGTCCAGGGGATGAAAAAACGGGATATCGTGAGCATGGTCTGCCGCCCGATATAACGTGGCATTGCCACCGTGACGGGCAACCAGCGGCCGGAGTTCGGCTGCCGGCATGCTGGTGCTCAGCCACCGCAAGCCACCATGCCACTCGGTCAGGCTGCGCCCCAACTGGAGATCGGCTGTTGAGGGCGGCACGGACAATCGCCACAGGGGACGCTGTTCGAAAAACTCGTGGGTCTGATCACGCAGACCAGTCCAGAAGGCGCCGGCATCGGCTTCTGCCAATACCTGATGACCGCGCCGGGCGGTGATTTCCTCGTGCGCCGATTCTACCGCCGCCCTGCTGCCCGAAAGTCTGACATGAAGCGTATCATCAAGGTGGGCCGTCGCCGTGATGGGCAGGGGCAGAAACCGCCAGCCATTGCACAGTTCGATTGCTTGCGCATGGCTAGCCTGCAGCTGCAGGGTGCGCTCGTGTGCAGGCTGCGGAATGACCTTGACGGATAGTTCCACAATAGCCCCCAGACCGCCCAGGGAGCCCGCAAGAAGGCGCGAGACATCGTAGCCAGCGACGTTTTTCATGACCTCGCCACCAAATGACAGGACGTCTCCCGAGGAGGACAGCAACCGTGCACCCAGTACGAAATCACTGACATGCCCTGCCGCCATGCGGCTGGGCCCTGCCAGCCCGGCCGCAATGCATCCACCCAGTGTGGCATTATCGCCGAAACGTGGCGGCTCGAACCCCAGCATCTGACCGTGTTTATGGAGGGTTGCTTCGACGTCAGCCAATCGCGTACCGGCGCGCGCCGTGAGCACCAGTTCGGAGGGCTCATAATTGATGATGCCCTGATACCCGGCGATGGACAGTGGTTCTGACGCCGGATCTGGCTCCGGGTTTCTTTCACCATAGAAAGGCTTGGTGTTGCCTCCGACTATGGACAGCCGACGGCTCTCGGCCTGGGCATCTTGTACCTGCTGGCACAATCGGGTTAGTTCGTGACGCATGGACTGGCTCTAGAAACGCGGAAGATCAGAGAAAGGGAGTTCGCCCCGGTGCACGTGCATGCGACCATATTCGGCACAACGTACCAGCGTGGGGATCAGCTTGTCGGGGTTGAGCAAACGATAAGGGTCAAAGGCTTTCTTTACGGCAGAAAACGCGTCAAGCTCGGGACGACTGAACTGCACGCACATCTGGTCAATCTTTTCATATCCCACACCGTGCTCGCCGGTAATGGTGCCGCCCACATCGACGCACAACTCGAGTATGGCCGCACCAAAGGCTTCAGCGCGCTCGATTTCATCGGGGATGTTGGCATCGTAAAGGATAAGCGGATGCAGGTTGCCATCTCCGGCGTGAAATACGTTGACACAACGAAGGTTGTAAATCTCTTCCATTTCAGTGATGTCGGACAGCACCCTGGCAAGATGACGACGCGGGATGGTGCCATCCATCGTGTAATAGTCGGGAGAAATCCGACCAGCCGCCGGAAAGGCGTTTTTCCGGCCCGCCCAGAAACGCTCGCGCTGGGCTTCGCTTTCGGAGACTTCAATGCGGGTGGCTCCTGCCTCCTGGAATATGTCGGTCATGCGACGGATCTCGTCTTCCACCTCGGTGGGCGTGCCGTCGGACTCACATAACAAGATAGCGGCCGCGTCCAGATCGTAGCCTGCTTTCACAAAGGGCTCGACCATATGAACGGCACGCTGGTCCATCATCTCGAGACCGGCCGGGATGATGCCGGCTGCAATGATGGCAGTGACGGCGTTGCCCGCGTCTTCAACCGTGGCAAAGCTGGCCATGATGACCCGGGCCAGCTGGGGGGTGGGAATCAGCTTGACGGTAATTTCCGTGACTATGCCCAGCATACCTTCCGAGCCGATGAAAACAGGCAGTAGCGACAGGCCTGGCGTATCGGGGGCCTCGGAGCCAAGCTCGACAATATCGCCGTCTATCGTGACCACACGCACCCTGAGCACGTTATGCACGGTAAGGCCATATTTGAGGCAGTGCACGCCTCCGGAGTTTTCGGCCACGTTGCCGCCAATCGAACAGGCAATCTGGCTGGACGGATCGGGCGCATAATACAGGCCGTAGGGCTGCGCCGCCTCGGAAATGGCGAGGTTGCGCACGCCTGGTTCAACGATGGCCGTTGCCGATTCGCGATCAATGGACTTGATGCGATTCAGCTTGGACAGACCCAGGAGCACCCCCTGCTCGTGCGGTAGCGCACCGCCCGACAGCCCCGTACCTGCACCACGTGGCACCACAGGCACCCGGAATTCACGACAGACGTCCAGGACGGCGATGACCTGGGCTTCGTTTTCGGGCAGGGCCACAACAGGCGGGCGTGTCTTGTACAGGGACAGCCCGTCTGACTCGAACGGACTGGTGTCTTCGGAGTCGGTCAACAAGGCGTCTGCAGGCAATATATGGCGCAGTCGCTCGATGAGGTGATCCAGCTTTTCGGCCGCCTCGGCTGACGGCCCGGGATGGGTGGCAGGAGCATCGTACGGGATGACGGTTTCGGTGGACATAGGCAGGTTACCGGATAAGGGGATCAGGGAATGATCTTGCCGGGATTGAGAATATTGTGGGGGTCATACGCTTGCTTGAGCGCCTGCATGAGATCGAGCGCATTCTGGCCGTGTTCGGCAAGCATGAAGGCTTTTTTGTGCAAACCGACCCCGTGCTCGCCGGTTGAGGTGCCATCCATGTCGATGGCACGCATGACCAGACGGTGGTTGAGCGCTTCGGACGCTTCCCATTCAGTGGGATCATCGGGGTCCAGCAGCATGAGCACATGAAAATTGCCATCGCCAACGTGGCCCACTATCGTGTACGGAAAACTTGCCTGATCAAGATCAGCAGCGGTTTCGCGAACGCAATCTGCCAATCTGGATATGGGCACACAAACATCCGTTGTACTCGACCGGCACCCCGGGCGCAACTGCAACCCGGCAAAATAGGCGTCATGGCGGGCTGTCCATAGACGGGTGCGGTCTTCGGGGCGTTCTGCCCATTCAAAATCCCGTCCGCCATGGTCATGGGCAATATCCTGTACCGTACGCGCCTGCTCCTGGACCGCCGACGGGCTGCCATGAAACTCGAACAGCAGCAGCGGGGATTCGTGCAGGCTCAGTTGACTGTATGCGTTGGTCGCCTTCACGGCGTGCGTGTCCATGAATTCCACCCGTGCCACGGGGATGCCCATCTGAATGACCTCAATGACACTCTGCACGGCGGCGTCCATGGTCGGAAAGTTGCAGATGGCTGCCGAAATGGCTTCGGGCTGCGGATAAAGGCGTACCGTGACTTCAGTAATGATGCCCAGCGTGCCTTCACTGCCGACAAAAATGCTGGTGAGATCATAGCCGGCCGAAGACTTGCGAGCCCGGCTTGCGGTGGTCAGTACCCGCCCGTCTGCCGTCACGACCTTGAGCGACACAACGTTGTCGCGCATGGTTCCATAACGCACCGCGTTGGTGCCTGATGCCCGGGTGGCGGCCATGCCGCCCAGACTGGCATCGGCGCCCGGATCAATCGGAAAAAACAGCCCGGTATCATGGAGGTTGTCATTCAACTGCTTGCGGGTGACCCCGGCCTGCACGGTGGCGGTGAAGTCCTCCGCATGCACGGCAAGGATTTGATTCATGCCGGACAAATCGACAGAGATACCCCCCTGGGCCGCCAGGATATGGCCTTCGAGCGAAGAGCCCGCTCCGTAAGGGATCAGGGGCACACGATGCGCATGGCATTGTTGAGCCAGCCAGGCTACCTCTTCTGTTGACTGCGCAAAAACCACGGCATCGGGCAGCATGGCCGGAAACGGAGATTCGTCAGAACCATGGTGCTCGCGCACGGCCTGTGCAGTAGAAAAGCGGGCGCCGAAATGCTGGGCCAGTGTATCCAGAAAGTTGACGGAAGGCGTTCGTGACGGCTGCGGTACGACGTGAGGGGCGTTCATGGGGTAGCTCCTTGCTGAAAACGACCCTGTAACGGGTAAAAATGGACTCAGGCTGCCCGCTCGCGTCGCTGCCGGCGGGCACGGACGGCACCAGCCAGGCGCTCAAGAACCTTGACGGAGGCGTCCCAGTCGATACAACCATCCGTAATACTCTGACCATATACCAGAGGCTGATCGGAGACAAGATCTTGGCGACCACCGACCAGATTGCTTTCTATCATGACACCAAAGATGCGTTCGTCGCCCTGCTCGATCTGGATGGCAAGGTTGTCGGCAACGATGGGCTGACGGCTGTAGTCCTTGTTGCTGTTGGCGTGGCTGACGTCAATCATGATGCGTGGCGCCAGCCCGGCCTCGCTAAGCCCCTGTGCGGTTGCCTGGACGTCTTCCGGCGAATAATTGGGCGCTTTCCCG
>DATGUI010000281.1:0-11373 GCA_035301405.1 Burkholderiaceae bacterium | reverse complement strand
TTCGGCATGACCCCCGCCGCATTTGCCGTTGCACCGCTGGCCACCCAGGCCAAGACACCCATGGTCATCATGAATGCAGCCACCTCCGCCATCACCACCAAATCGCCGTACATTGTGCGTGTATCCCAGACCCTGCCCCAGGTGACGGCTCCGGTTGCGCAGTGGGCGGCAGAAAATGGCATTGAAACCGTCTACACGGTCGTGGCGGACTACGGCCCCGGTCACGATGCCGAAAAGCAGTTCACCGAATCATTTACAGCCGGGGGCGGCACCATCATTGGCGGCGTGCGTACGCCCGTCTCCAGCCCAGACTTCTCTTCCTATCTGCAGCGTGCAAAAGATGCCGCTCCCGATGCCGTCTTTCTTTTTGTGCCATCCGGCGAACAGGGGGTAGCCTTCCTGAAAGGCTTCAAGGCGCGAGCATTGGCCAAACAGGGAATACAGCTGATTGCCACCGGCGATCTCACTGACGAAGACGTTCTGGACAGCATGGGTGAGCCGGCCGAGGGCGTCATTACTTCCTTTCACTATTCTGATGTACACGATTCTCCTGAAAACAAGGCATACGTCCAGGCTTATCAGGAGGCCTACCAGGAGCGCCCAAATTTCATGTCTGTCGCGGGCTATGACGGCATGCACCTCATTTACACTGCACTGGAAAAAACCGACGGCGACAGTGATGGCGATCGCTTCATGGAGGCGATCAAGGGCATGCGCTGGATCAGCCCCCGTGGGGAGGTCGAAATCGACGCAGACACCCGCGACATCATCCAGACCATATACATGCGTGAAGTCAAGCGTGTCGGCGACGCCCTGCACAATGTCGAGTTTGATCAGATTGACCGCTTCCGTGATCCAGGGAAAGAGTAATCCGGACGCGCCCCGGCCCATTCTGGTTCTGGATCAGGTCAGTGCCGGCTACGGCACCGGCAAGGTGCTGGACGGGCTGTCGTTGTCGGTGGCCGCCGGCAGCAGCGTGGCCATCCTGGGGCGCAACGGCATGGGAAAGACCACGCTGCTGACCACCCTGATGGGCCTGACCCGCCAGCACAGTGGCCGCATTATTCTGAATGGAAGCGACCTCAGTGGGGTCACGCCATGGCACCGCGCCAGGCTGGGGCTGGGATGGACGCCCCAAGAGCGAGCTGTCTTCAGCAGCCTGACCGTGCACGAAACGCTTGACATCGTGGCCCGCAAAGGCGAGTGGACCCGACAGCGCGTCTACGAATGCTTCCCGCGGCTGCACGAACGGCGCAATCACCATGGCAACCAGTTATCGGGAGGCGAGCAGCAAATGCTGGCCATTGCCCGAGCGCTGATGCTCAATCCCCGGGTACTGTTGCTTGACGAACCCCTGGAAGGCCTGGCGCCACAAATCGTCCAGGAACTCCTGGAAACCCTGTCCGGGCTGGTCAGCGAGACCGGCCTGACCACGTTGATTGTCGAACAGAACCCCGATCAGATCTTGCCCCTGACCTCCCACGCCATCATTCTGGAACGCGGCCAGCTGGTCTATCAGGATGATGCCCGCAGCCTGCTTCAGGATACGGCGGCACAGCAACGCTGGCTGGGGCTTTCCGACCATTGAAACCGCCCTTCAGACCAGCGCGTCGGCTCATGGATACGCGCCGGGATCAAGACTGCCTCGATGATAGCAATTAACTATTTATTCGATTAAAACAATTAATTTTTCATAATTAATAATCGAGCATAATATAGAGCATAATGAAACAGAAAATGATCACTCTTACAGGAAACGACAGAGGAAAGCGCATGTCTGATACCCCTAAAAAATGCCCGGTTCGCCATCTGACCACTGACTTTGGCGCCCCGGTTGTGAGCAACCGCGACAGCCTGACAGCCGGCCCCCGCGGCCCCTTGCTGGCTCAGGACAACTGGCTCAATGAAAAAATGGCGAATTTTGTTCGCGAAGTCATTCCCGAGCGTCGCATGCACGCCAAGGGCTCGGGTGCTTTCGGCACATTTACCGTCACCCATGACATCACCCGTTATACGCGTGCTGCCATATTCAGCGAAGTCGGCAAGCAAACCGACATGCTGGCCCGTTTCAGTACGGTTGCCGGCGAGCGCGGTGCAGCCGATGCCGAACGCGACATTCGTGGATTTGCTCTCAAGTTCTATACCGAAGAAGGGGTATGGGACATGGTCGGCAACAATACACCCGTGTTCTTCATTCGCGATGCCCGCCAGTTCCCCGACCTGAACAAGGCCGTCAAGCGCGATCCGCGCACCAACATGCGCAGCGCCGCCAACAACTGGGATTACTGGACACTGCTGCCTGAATCCCTGCACCAGGTCACCATCACCATGAGTGATCGCGGTATCCCGGCCAGCTATCGCCACATGCATGGTTTCAGCTCCCATGCCTATAGTTTCTGGAACACCGACGGCGAACGGTTCTGGATCAAGTTCCATTTCAGGACACAGCAAGGCATCAAGAACCTGACAGATCAGCAGGCTGCGGATATCGTTGGCACCGACCGGGAAAGCCACCAGCGTGATCTTTATGAGGCCATCGAGCGGGGTGATTATCCCAAGTGGACGGTTTACGTGCAGATCATGCCCGAACTCGAAGCAGACAACATGCCGTACAACCCGTTTGATCTGACCAAAGTCTGGTACCAGGGCGACTATCCGCTGATACAGGTCGGTGAGTTCGAGCTGAACAAGAACTCGGACAACTACTTCCTGGATATTGAGCAGGCGGCCTTCTCGCCCTCCAACCTGGTTCCCGGAATCGGCGTCAGCCCCGATCGCATGCTGCAAAACCGGTTGATCAACTATGCCGACGCCCAGCGCTATCGCCTGGGAACCAACCATCACCAGATCCCTGCCAATCGGGCACGCTGCCCGGTCAACAGCAACCACCGTGACGGCATGGGTCGCGTAGACGGCAACTACGGCAGCCTGCCTCACTACGAGCCAAACAGCTTTGGCCAGTGGCATGCCCAACCCGAATACGCCGAGCCGCCTCTGCGCATTACCGGCGACGCCAAACATTGGTCGTTTCATGAAGATGATTGCAACTACTTTGAGCAACCCGGTAAACTGTTCAGACTGATGACGCCCGAACAGCAAGAGATCCTGTTTGGCAATACCGCCAGAGCCATGGGAGACGCACCCGAGTTCATCAAGTTCCGTCATATCCGCAACTGTAATGCTGCAGATCCGGCTTACGGAGCAGGGATAGCCAAGGCACTGGGTCTTGATCTGGATAAAGCCCTGGCCTCCAAAAAAGACGATCCCATGTTCGGAAACCCTCTGGTTGCGTTACCCGCATAGGTATTGGGGCAACCTGCCCCAATCCGTCCATCTCGTTATCTTCAAATGGAGTGTCCGAATGAGTACCAGCAAGCCATCAAAAACTGTCAACATCGGCATTGACGCTGACAACCGCGAGGCCATTGTCAAAGGGCTGTCCCGTCTTCTGGCTGATACCTATACCTTGTATCTGACCACACACAATTTTCACTGGAACGTCACCGGGCCCATGTTCACGACCTTGCACCAGATGTTCGAAGAGCAATACACGGAAATGTGGGGTGCTGTTGATGAAATCGCTGAAAGAATCCGGGCGCTGGGTCACCAGGCACCGGGCTCTTACAAGGCATTTTCAGAACTGGCCACACTGCCCGACGTACCCAGCCCGGCCCCCAAGGCCATGGAAATGATACGGATTCTTCAGCAAGGCCATGAGTCCGTGGCACGTCTGGCACAGGAGATCATGCCCACGGCATCAGACGCCGATGACGAACCCACGGCAGACTTGCTGACTACCCGCATGACCTTCCATCAGCAGACAGCCTGGATGCTGCGTTCCATGCTTGCCGAATAAATCTCGGCCAGCTTAGTGCCTGAGTACCCGCGACAGGAAGTTGCGGGTACGCTCGTGCTGCGGGTTGTCAAAGATGTCATCCGGCGGCCCTTGCTCGATGATCTGGCCGTGATCAATATAAATAACCCGGTCGGCCACCTCGCGGGCAAAGCCCATTTCATGGGTCACCACAATCATGGTCATGCCTTCCTGAGCCAGCTCGCGCATGACGTCCAGCACCTCTCCGATCATTTCCGGGTCCAGTGCTGACGTGGGCTCGTCGAACAACATGAGCTGCGGAGACATGGCCAGTGAACGCGCGATGGCGACCCTTTGCTGTTGGCCACCTGATAGCTGGCCCGGGTATTTGTCGGCCTGGTTGCCGATGTTCACGCGGTCCAGCAAGACCTGAGCCTCTTGGCGGGCTGCCTCGCGAGCCTTGCCATGAACCTTGCGGGGAGCCAGCGTGACATTATCGATGACGCGCCGATGCGGATAGAGATTGAATTGCTGGAACACCATGCCCACTTCCTGGCGCATGGCGCGCAGCGAAGATCGGGCCCGGCCATGAGGCAGCAGATTATGCTGCAGGACCTGTAGTTCACCGCGCTGGAACTCTTCCAGACCATTGATACAACGGATCAGCGTGGACTTGCCCGAGCCGCTGGCTCCGATGACGACCACCACTTCTCCCAACGAGATGGTGAGATCGACATTCTGAAGCACATGCAAGGACCCAAAATGCTTGTTCAGGCCCTGCATGACAACGGCATGCTGGCGTGCCTGCTCGCTAGGGTTTGAGTAATCAGTTGACATACGACGGCATCCCTAGCTCCGTTGGCCCAGGAGACCGCTGTTTTCGAGCCAACGCAACAGGAAAGAGAGAGTGAGTGTCATGCACAGATATATGATGGCAACCAGGAAGTAGGTCTCGAGAGCATTGAATGTGGACGAGATATAGATTTGCCCCTGGCGCACCAGTTCTCCTACCCCAATAACCGAAAACAATGAGGTGTCCTTGAGGCTGATGATGCACTGGTTGCCCACGGGCGGTATCATGCGCCGCAGTGCCTGAGGCCAGACGATATAACGAAACGTTTGCAGCCCGGACAGCCCGGTTGAGAGCCCGGCCTCCGTCTGGCCCTTGTCGATGGAAGATACGCTGCCCCGGACAATCTCGGAAAAGTACGAGCTGGAGTTGACGGCAATGGCGATGAAGCTGGCCGTCAGCGAGTTGATGGAGTGGCCCAGTATTTGCGGCAAGCCGTAAAACACAAAGAGCACCTGCACCAGCACGGGCGTACCGCGAAAGATTTCCACATAAACGATGGCCGGCCATCGCAACCAGCGGCTGCGGGACAGGCTCATGAGGCCAAGCGGCAGGGCCAGCACAAAGCCAATACTGATGCCGACGACAGAAATAAGCAGGGTGAGCGGTACGCCCGGAAGCACCACGGGGAGTGCTTCCCAGAGGACGTACCAGTTGAAGTCGATGGTCACGTGAGAATCACCGTATGGTCAGGGGCGATCTTAGCGACCGATGTTCTTGATGATTTCTTCCGAAGGCTCGTCGCCAAACCATTTGGCGTGGATCTTGTTGTAGCTGCCATCGTCGATGATGGACTGGATGGCATCGTTGGCCTTTTCAACCCATTCACTGCCCTTGGGAAAGACAAAGCCATTATTGATGGGGTTGTAGGAAGGGCCAACCAGCTTGACCTTTTCACCCTGCTTCTGGGTAGTGAAATAGGCCATGTTGGGCTCGTCGTAGAAAGCGGCGTCAACCTCACCGGAAATGACGGCCAGATACATGTCGGCCGTTTCGGGGAAGGGGACGATATCAGCGTCGGGGAGGTTTTCCACAAGGTAGTCGTAATCACTGGAACCGATTTTGGTGGAAACCTTCTTGCCGTTGAGGTCTTCCAGCTCGTTGATGGAGTCGTTATCCTTGAGCACCATGATGCGCATGCCATGGTGGTAATAGGGAATGGAGAAATCAACGATTTCCTTGCGTTTTTCAGTGATGTCGATGGCCGCTACGGCGATGTCGATCTGGTGGGCCTGAATGCCGGGGATGATTCCCGGAAACGCCATGGCTTCGAGCTTGTAATCAAACCCGGCGCGGTCGGCGATTTCGCGCAGCATGTCCATGTCGAATCCCACGTATTCACCGGTTTTTTCATCGCGAAACTCGAATGGGGGAAAGCCGGTATCGGTGGCCGCCCGCAAGACGTCGTCAGCAGCGCCAGCCGTTGACAGCGTGATGAAAGGGGTAATGGCCAGGGCCGCAGCGGCCATGAGTCGGGTCAGATGTTTATTCATGTGGTGTGCTCCTCCGTTATGTTTTCGGGAAAAAACGTGCACTTATAGTACACGTGGCTCCCCACCCTGACAATTCGGGTTATTGACCATCAGGGCATCTAGACGTTGAACAGAAAATTCAGCACATCACCGTCCTGAACGACATAATCCTTGCCTTCGGCACGCATCTTGCCTGCTTCCCGCGCACCCTGCTCCCCCTTGCAGGAAATGAAATCGTCATACGCGATGGTTTGCGCGCGGATGAAGCCGCGCTCGAAGTCGGTGTGGATCACGCCCGCTGCCTGCGGTGCGGTATCGCCCACCCGTATGGTCCAGGCGCGGACTTCCTTGACGCCGGCCGTGAAATACGTCTGCAAGCCAAGCAGTTCGTAGCCAGCGCGAACCACACGATTCAAGCCAGGCTCTTCCATGCCCAGGTCGGCCAGAAATTCTGCCTTGTCGGCCTCGTCCAGATCGGCAATTTCAGCCTCGATGGCTGCGCAGACGGCCACCACGGGCGCCTGCTCTGCCGCAGCGTGGGTCTTGACCGCATCCAGGTGCGGGTTGTCCTGGAAGCCGTCTTCCTTGACGTTGGCCACATACAACGTGGGTTTGGCCGTAATGAAGGCATAAGACCTGAGCAGCGCGAGCTCGTCGTCATCCAGCCCCAGTGCCCGCACCGGGCGTGCCTGGTCCAGTTCGGGGACCAGCCGCTCAAGCAGCGCCACCATGCGGCGCGCGTCCTTGTCGCCGGCCCGGGCTGTCTTCCTGTTGCGTTCCAGCGCCCGCTCTGCCACGGCAAGGTCCGCCAGCGCCAGTTCGGTATTGATGACCTCAATGTCTGCCACCGGGTCTATCTTTCCGGATACGTGCACGACGTTGTCATCGGAAAAACAGCGCACAACATGAACAATAGCGTCCGTCTCGCGGATATTGGCCAGAAACTGGTTGCCCAGCCCTTCTCCCTTTGAAGCGCCAGCCACCAGCCCGGCAATGTCGACAAACTCGACCACGGCAGGCAGGACGCGTTCGGGCTGAACGATTTCGGCCAGGGCCTCCAGCCGCGGGTCGGGGACCTCCACCACACCCACATTGGGCTCGATGGTGCAGAAGGGGTAGTTTTCGGCAGCAATCCCTGCCTTGGTCAGCGCATTGAACAGGGTTGATTTTCCGACGTTGGGCAAGCCAACAATGCCACATTGCAATGACATGATTATCCTTTTGATGTTTTAAAGTAAACCGACCAGCATCCAGACCAGTATCAACGGACCGGCATTGAACAGGGCGTGCAGCCGGATGGCGGCGCCAATACCGTGACGGATGCGCAACCAGCCCAGCACCATGCCGGTCAGCCACTGTGGGAGCACAAGCAAGGGCAGCAGCCACCAGGCAGTCTGTCCAAAAGTGAAGTTATGCAGGTGGATGGCCGCAAAAGCCAGACTGCTGCCATGAAACAGCCAGCCGTAGTGACGTACGGCGTGACGCCGACGCCTGAATACAGCCGCTGGCACACCCGGGCGCCCTGCCCCATCGGTCCGGACAGCCGGCCACCAACAGATCAGCAACAAGGCCATCAGGCTCAGTTGTGCGGTCAGTACCGGGCCGGAAAACATGATGACAGCCGCCGCAGGCACCAGCCACCATGCCTTGCCTGGCCGTCGCAAACCGTAGCGAAAGACCAGCTCTTCGATCAGTGGTGCCCAGACCAGTGCCTGCAACCAGGGGATGGCCTGGACGTCAAGGCGATGTTCTGCCCCGGCCGCAGTCGCTGCAGCAACCGCAATGGGTCCGAGCAGCACCAGATTGACGGCCCACAGAAAGCCCGCCCACTGCAGCAAGCGACGCCACCTGGGGGTGCACAGCCAGTCTGCAACAAAACCATTGGTGGGCACAGAAAAGCGACGGCGAACCCTGGGATTGGGAGCAGGATGCCGGATAAAACGGAGAAAGTCTCGCAGCTCGTACCGGAAGCCGTGCGATGAATCCAGGGAGTTACCGGTTACCGGCATGCAATAACCGCGTCGCGGCTTCAAACTCGCCCGCCAGCAAGTGGGGGAGAATATCGCGCAAGCGCTGAATGGCAGAAACCATGGCGTCAAGCTCGTCAGGCCGGGGCACGTGCAAGACATAGCTGGCGACAGGCTGTTCCAGTCCGGCAACACGAGGGTGGCCAATGCCGATACGCAATCGCCAGAAGTCGGTGCTGCCCAGGGCACTCTGGATGTCTCGCAACCCATTGTGTCCGGCGTGGCCGCCTCCGCGCTTGATCTTGGCCTGGCCAGGCGCCAGATCCAGCTCATCGTGGACGACGAGGACCTGTGCAGGCGTGAATTTGTAGAACCGCATGAGGGCACCAACCGCCTGCCCGGAACGGTTCATGTAGGTGGTGGGCTTGGCAAGGATGACAACGCCCTCGTCGGACCGGGCCTTGGCAACCGACGAGAAAAAGGGCTTTTCCTCGGTAAAGGTCGTAGACAGGTCGTCAGCGTAATGATCAACCAGCCAGAAACCTGCATTATGCCGGGTAGCCTCGTATTTGGGGCCGGGATTCCCCAGCCCCACGATCAGACGAACAGGCGTGGTCATGGACTAATACACGGGATTTGCAGGATGGGATTATTCCTCTTCCTCGTCCGCGTCTTCGCCCGAATCATCCGCTGCAGTGTCCTCGTCCTCGACTTCGTCCTCGTCTTCATCGGCCGTACCGCGACGGACCAGGGCGGCAGCCAGGACGGGATCTTCTTCAGTGCCCGCATACGTGACGCCTTCGGGCAGTGCGATGTCACTGAGGTAGACGTTGCCGGCATCATCCAGTTCGCCAAGCTCGACTTCGATGGAGGTCGGGAGGTCGGCAGGCAGACAGGTGATTTCAAGCTCGGTCATGATATGCGAGACAACCTGATGGTGCACGACCACGGCAGGCGACTGTTCGGCATTCACGAAACTCAATGGAACCAGTGTGGTGATGGGGTCCGTGGCTCTGACCCGCTGAAAATCCACATGCAGTACCAGGGGTCTGTAGGGGTGCCACTGAACGGCACGTACCAGACCCTGTTCCACCTTGCTGTCCAGCTGGATATCCAGAATGGAAGCATGAAACTCGGGCTTGAGCAGAGAATGGTAGATTTCGTTGTGATCGAGCTCGATACTGACCGCATCTTTTCCAGCACCGTAAAGAATGGCTGGCACACGGCCCGCGCGGCGCAGGCGGCGGCTCGCACTCGTACCTTTGTTGCTACGCGATGTGGCATTGACTTTCATGGATGACTCCGGTTGATCAAATGGGCAATTGCCCGAAACATACAGCCGAGGCTGTCAGAAGCACAACAGGCCGCGACCAGCCTGTTGCACAGAAAAAAGGTTCAGTCCGCAAACAGGGAACTGACGGACTCTGCGTTGGATATGCGCAAGATGGTTTCGCCCAGCAACGACGCGCAGGGCAACTGACGGATGCGCGAGCAGGCTCGCGCCTGTTCGGATAACGGTATGGTGTCCGTCACCACGAGTTCGTCAAGCTCGGACTCTTCAATGCGCTGCACGGCAGAACCGGACAATACCGGGTGGGTGCAATACGCATAGACGTTGACTGCCCCCCGTTCTTTCAGGGCAGCGGCGGCCTTGCACAATGTGCCGGCCGTATCGACCATGTCGTCCATGATGACACAGGTGCGGCCATCAACTTCGCCAATGATGTTCATGACTTCGGAGATATTGGCCCGCGAACGGCGCTTGTCGATGATGGCGAGATCGGCTTCCAGCTGCTTGGCCAGTGCCCGGGCCCGCACGACACCGCCAATGTCAGGCGACACCACGACCAGATCATCATAGTTCTGGCGCCAGATGTCGCCCAGCAGAATGGGGCCCGCGTAGATGTTGTCGACAGGGATATCGAAAAAACCCTGTATCTGATCGGCGTGCAGATCCATGGTCAGCACGCGATCGACACCCACCACCTGCAACATGTTGGCAACCACCTTGGCGGAGATGGCGACACGGGCCGACCGGGGCCGGCGGTCCTGGCGAGCATATCCGAAATAGGGAATGGCGGCCGTGATCTTGCCTGCCGAAGCGCGCCGCAGGGCATCCACCATGACCATGATTTCCATGAGGTTGTCATTGGTGGGGGCGCATGTTGGTTGCAGGACGAAGACGTCTTTTCCGCGAACGTTCTCGTTGATCTCGACCATGACTTCGCCGTCGGAGAAGCGCCCGACCATCATCTTGCCCAGCGACATGTCGAGGTGGTTGGCAACATCAACCGCCAGACGGGTGTTGGCGGTGCCGGTGAAGATCATGAAGCGGTCTTGTGACATGGTGGTCGTGCAGTGCCGTTAGCGTCAAAAAGAATAAAGCTGTTGTCCTGCCCCGATTGTGCTGGGCGCTTCAACAGCTTTGACAAGATACTGCATAAACATGTGTAACAAGACCTGAAGATGGCTGGGGAAGAAGGATTCGAACCTTCGCATGCCGGAATCAAAATCCGGTGCCTTAACCAGCTTGGCTATTCCCCATCTAGTTGTTTACCCAGTATTTAAGCGGGTGATCGTTCAGACCGTGACAAACACTGATCTGCCTGATTGCCTGCTTTGCCACGCTTTCGCGTGAATTTATTTTACCCAAAATTTTTTGTTTGAGCATGGCAGCCTGAGCTGCCTTGTCGCACGGCACAAAAAAGCTTGAGCCAGACCCGGTCATGCGGGCGTTTACACCCACGCCTGCAAGCCATTTCTGAAGCTGCGCCAACTGCGGTTGCAGTAAATACGCGGCTGCCTGCAAGTTGTTTTGACCAAAAAAATCGGCCTGGCAATGGCCGGCAAGCCATTTGGTAAAGTCCGTAATTGTGATCGGTTTTGTATCGCGTGTCAAGTGCTCACTGGCAAACACGCTGGCTGTTGTCATGGAAATCGATGGATGAATCAGGACATAATGCGTATCAGGATAGTGCAGGGGCTCAAGCTCGTCGCCAGTCCCCTGGGCAAAGGCTCCCTGGCCGTAAACAAAAACCGGTACATCGGCCCCCAGTCTTGCAGCCAGCTCCTGCAACTGATGGCGCCGCAGCCCGGTATGCCAGAGACGATTGAGCGCAAGCAGCGTACTGGCTGCATTGCTGGAACCTCCGCCCAGGCCAGCGCCGGCAGGGATGCGCTTGTCGTAGTGAATGGTGGCCCCATGGGAGGTGCCAGTTGCCTGCTGCAACAGCCTCGCGGCACGAACAACCAGATCCTCATCCGCTGACA
>DATGUI010000280.1:0-4014 GCA_035301405.1 Burkholderiaceae bacterium | reverse complement strand
GTGTCATCCTGGTCACGGACATGACTGACCCCAACTGGGAGCCGGTCATGAAGCTGGCCTCGGCCATTGTCACCAACCGTGGTGGCCGCACGTGTCATGCCGCCATTATTGCCCGCGAACTGGGTATCCCGGCGGTGGTGGGCTGCGGCAATGCCACCGATGTTCTGCAAAATGGGACGGAAGTCACGGTTTCCTGCGCCGAAGGCGACGAAGGACGCATCTACGATGGCCTGCTCGAAACCGAAATCGAAGAGGTACGCTGGGGAGAAATGCCCGATATCGGCATGAAGATCATGATGAACGTCGGCAACCCGCAACTGGCGTTTGATTTTGCACATATCCCCAACGACGGCGTGGGCCTGGCACGGCTGGAGTTCATCATCAACAACAATATCAATGTGCATCCCAAGGCGGTCCTTGACTACCCCAATGTGGATGCCGAACTGAAGACTGCCGTGGAGTCCGCCGCCCGTGGCTATGCCAGCCCGCGTGCCTTCTTTGTCGACAAGCTTGCCGAGGGCATTGCCACGCTGGCTGCCGCCTTCTATCCCAAGCCCGTCATCGTCAGGCTGTCCGACTTCAAATCCAACGAGTACCGCAAGCTGGTTGGGGGCTCCCGCTACGAGCCCGAAGAAGAAAACCCCATGCTGGGTTTCCGTGGGGTGTCACGCTACCTCTCGGATGACTTCGCCGAATGCTTCAAGATGGAATGCGAGGCGCTCAAGAAGGTGCGCGATGACATGGGCCTGACCAACGTCGAGCTCATGGTGCCCTTTGTCCGCACCCTGTCCCAGGCAGAACGGGTCGTGGACCTGCTCGCCAGCCACGGGCTGGGAAGAGGGCAGAATGGCCTGCGGCTGATCATGATGTGCGAGGTGCCGTCCAATGCCATCCTGGCCAAAGAGTTCCTGCATTATTTCGATGGCTTTTCCATCGGCTCCAACGACATGACGCAACTGACCCTGGGCCTGGACCGCGATTCTGGCATGGATCTGCTGGTTGCCGACTTTGACGAACGGGACCCGGCCGTCAAGTTCATGCTGGCCCGTGCCATCCAGGCTTGTCTGGAAGCCGGCAAATACGTGGGCATTTGCGGGCAGGGCCCCAGTGATCACCTGGACCTGGCCGAATGGCTGCGTGATCAGGGGATACTGTCGCTGTCGCTGAATCCGGACACGGTAGTGGATACCTGGCAGCGTCTGGCCAATTGACTCCACTGCCTGCAGCACATGCCCGGGGCAGTTTTCCGGGCATGCTGCCCGCTACGGCCGGTGGCCGCAGCCGTCATGCGTTTTCCGGAGTGCCGGATCATTTCCGTGTGGCGGGCAGGCTCAGGGGTCAATCGCGTGTGCGCCGGATGTCATGTTTCATGAAGCGCTCGCGCTCGCGTTGCCAGTCCTTGTCGCGGGCAGTCTGGCGCTTGTCGTGCTGTTTCTTGCCCCGGCCCAGACCAAAGTCCATCTTGATCCGGCCACGCCGATAATGCAGGTCCAGAGGCACCATGGTGTAGCCGCGCTGCTCGACCTTGCCCAGCAGCTTGCGGATTTCATCAGCATGCAGCAGCAACTTGCGGGTACGGACCGGATCCGGCACCACATGACTTGAAATATTGGGCAGCGGACTGATATGCATACCAACGACCCAGATTTCTCCGTCGCGAACAATCAGATAGCTCTCCTTGAGATGCACCTGGCCGGCACGGATGGCTTTGACTTCCCAGCCTTGCAGGACCAGACCAGCTTCAAAACGTTCTTCGATAAAATAATCGTGGTACGCTTTTCGGTTCTTGATGATTGACATGATTCACTTCAGGTTTCGCGAAACGGATGTATAACCCGACCATTCTATCTGCTCAGACTATTTGATGCATACTGTTGAACGCTCCGTACTCGTCCCTTACAGCTGTGCCCAGATGTTCGATCTGGTTGCCGACGTAGACAAATACCCCGATTTCCTGCCCTGGTGTGGCGGCTCTGCCGTACACAGCCAGGATGAAAACGGCATGCAGGCCTCCGTAACCATCAGCATTGCGCGCATCAAGCAAACTTTTACTACCCGGAATACGCATGATTATCCCACCAATCTGAAGGTGGATCTCGTTGACGGACCTTTTTCAGCCTTGCAGGGCAACTGGGACTTTCAGGAACTGGGGCCCGATGCCTGCAAAATCGTCTACACCATGAAATACGAGTTCTCCAGCCGTGCGCTGGAAGCCATCGTGGGCCCCGTATTCAATCGCATTGCCACCAGCTTCATCGATTCGTTCACCAAGCGCGCAAAAGACGTCTACGGCAATGGTGCCGCCTGATTCCGACGCCCCTGCACGCTCCAACAGGATGGAAGTGTCGGTTGTCCATGCCTTGCCACACACGGTCTGGCAGCGTACGATCACACTGGCCCGCGGAAGCACGATCCAAGAGGCGCTGACAGCAAGCGGCTTCTTTGAGGCCTTTCCCGAACTGGACAGGGATTCCCTCAGGACAGGCATCCATGGCCGTCAACGCAGCCCCAATACCTTGCTGCAACCGCAGGATCGCGTGGAAATATACCGTCCGCTGGTGTTTGACCCCATGGAGAGCCGCCGACGCCGGGCACGACACAAGGAAAACAAACGCCGGGCCAGGCGCAACAAGGCGCCATGAACCATCCTTTCTGGAGGCAAGCATGAATCTGGATCTCAACGACGAGCAACGGGCCTTTGTCGAAGCTGCAAGGGAGTTTGCCGACGGCGAACTGGCACCTCATGCGGCCGAATGGGATGCACAAGAAGTCTTTCCGCGTCAGGCATTTGGTCATGCTGGTGAATTGGGCTTCTGCGCCCTGTATGCACCCGAAAGCATGGGTGGCCTGGGGCTATCGCGTCTGGATGCCACGCTGGTCTTCGAAGAAATGGCCAAGGCAGATCCTTCCACTGCGGCGTTTCTGACCATTCACAACATGGCCACCTGGATGGTGGGCACCTGGGGCACGGAAGCCGTGCGCCAGCAATGGGGCCATTCGCTGGCTACCGGAGAGAAACTCGCGTCGTACTGCCTGACCGAACCGCAGGCCGGCTCGGATGCGGCGTCATTGAGCACGCATGCCCGCAAAGAGAGTGACAGCTATGTTCTCAACGGGGCCAAGGCGTTCATTTCGGGCGCCGGAGACACTGATCTGCTGGTGGTCATGGCACGTACCGGGGCAGAGGGCCCATCGGGCGTCTCGGCCTTTGTCGTGCCTGCCGATGCGCCGGGCATTACCTATGGGCGCAAAGAGAAAAAAATGGGCTGGAACAGCCAATCCACACGCCCCATTACCTTTGACAACGTCCGTGTCCCCCACGAGAGCCTGCTGGCCGCAGAAGGGGACGGGTTCAAGCTGGCCATGCAAGGGCTGGACGGTGGCCGCATCAACATTGCCACCTGTTCCGTTGGTGCGGCACAGGGCGCTTATGAGGCAGCCCGTCAGTACATGCATGAGCGTTCACAGTTCGGCAAACCCATCGCCCAGTTTCAGGCGTTGCAGTTCAAGCTGGCCGACATGGTCACCCACATCGTGGCAGCCCGCCAGATGGTTCGCCTGGCAGCCTGCAAGCTGGACGCCGGTGACAGCCAGGCCACCGCTTATTGCGCCATGGCCAAGCGGCTGGCCACCGACCTCTGCTTTCAGGTTTGTCTGGACGCCCAGCAGATCTTTGGGGGGTATGGTTACCTGAAAGACTATCCCCTTGAGCGTTATGTGCGCGATACCCGCGTCCATCAGATTCTCGAGGGCACCAATGAAATCATGCGGGTTATTGTGGCCCGGCAAATTCTTGACAAAGGAGCTGACCTTCAATGACCTCTCCCATTCTTACTCAGGTTCTTGACACGGCCGGGCAGGGCAAAGTGGGTGTTGTCACACTCAACGAACCCGACAAGCTCAATGGCATCACGCTGGCCATGTCTCATGCGCTGACTCGCGTGCTGCACGAATGGGAAGCCGATGCCAGCATTGTTGCCGTGGTCATGCGCGGGGCAGGCGAGCGCGCCTTCA
>DATGUI010000279.1:0-2180 GCA_035301405.1 Burkholderiaceae bacterium | reverse complement strand
CCTGGTTATCATCCGCCGCGATCTGCTGGGGCATGCGCACCCTCTGTGTCCGCCTGCCTTCAATTATGAAACTGTGGCCAGCCAGCGCTCCATGTTCAATACGCCACCCACCTACGCCATCTACATGACGGGGTTGGTGTTGCAGTGGCTGGTAGATCAGGGCGGCGTGGACGCCATGGAACAGATCAATATTGCCAAGGCCGAGCGGCTCTACGGTTATCTCGACAGCACTGACTTTTATCATTCAACGGTGCTGCCGGCCTACCGGTCACGCATGAATGCTCCCTTCCTGCTGGCTGACGAGGCCCTCAACGAAACCTTTCTGGCAGAATCCGAAGCAGCCGGCTTGTTGCAGCTCAAGGGGCACCACAGTGTCGGTGGCATGCGGGCATCCATGTATAACGCCATGCCGCTGGCTGGTGTCGAAGCACTGGTTGACTTCATGAAGGATTTCGAAGCTCGCCATGGCTGATACGCTTGCTGATCGCTTGCTGCCGTTGCGCGAGCGTATTGATGACATCGACCAGCAGATTCTGGCGCTGCTCAACCAGCGGGCCCGTGTTGCCCAGCAGGTGGGTGACGTCAAGAAAGATTTTGACGTTGATGAACCCATACTGAAACCCGAACGCGAAGCGGCCATCCTGCGGCGTCTTCAGTCGGTCAATCAGGGTCCTTTTACGGATCAAGCCATTGCAGCCGTCTGGAATGAAATCATTTCTACTTGCCGCGGGCTCGAAGAGGTCCCGGCCGTGGCCTATCTGGGCCCCGAAGGTTCATTCTCCGAACAGGCTGCCTACGAACAGTTCGGTCACTTCATCGAGCCCGTGCGCTGCGCGTCGTTTGATGACGTGTTCCATGCCGTGCAGACTGGTCAGGCTGCAGTGGGCGTGGTGCCGGTGGAAAATTCTACCGAAGGCGGCATCAACCGCACCCTGGACCTCCTGCTCAATGCCTCGCTCAGTGTCCTCGGAGAGCGTTCCATCCGCATCGAGCACCAATTGCTCACGCAATCTGGGGCCATGCAGGGCGTGACACGCATTACCGGTCATCCGCAAGCGCTGGCACAGTGCCGTCAATGGCTGCTTGGCCATTATCCGGACATCCCCACGGTTGCAGCCTCCAGCAATGCCGATGCTGCCCGGCAAGCCAGTACCGACCCGACCATGGCGGCCATTGCCGGACACACCGCAGCCCAGGCCTGGGGGTTGCAAGCTGTGGCCACCGGCATCCAGGACGACGCACACAACCGCACCCGCTTCCTGATGGTGGGCGCCATGGAGAACCCGCCCAGCGGCAGCGACAAGACCAGTCTGATTCTTGCCGTGCCCAACCGCGCAGGGGCTGTTCATGACATGATTTCTCCGCTGGCCAGGCATGGCGTGTCCATGTCGCGGCTGGAATCCCGTCCCGCCCGAACCGGCCAATGGGAATACTATTTCTATGTCGACGTGTTGGGCCATCAGGATGACGACAATGTGGCGCGTGCACTCGCCGAGCTGAAGGAAAAGGTCGCCTTCTTCAAGGTCCTGGGTTCATACCCTCGTCAATAAGCGCAACGGAGTCTGCATGTTCATCGCACCCGTGACACCGACCGCTTTTTTTCCCGCACAATGACTTCATCGGATCCTGACTGCAAGCCGCCCTTGCTGGAACCCGTACTGGCCGTGGTAGGCGTTGGCCTGATTGGCGGCTCCTTTGCAGCCGCCGCCAGGGCCAGTGGCGCGGCCCGGCAAATACTGGGCACAGGCCGCGACCGCGCCAGCCTTCAGCGAGCCCTGGAGCTCGGCCTCATCGACAAGGCGGTGACCTTGCCACAGGCGCTCGAAGAGGCGGACATGGTCATGCTGGCCACGCCTGTGGGGGCGGCCGCCAGTTTGCTGGAAACCATCCAGCCCCTGCTTGGTGCAAACACTGTACTGACCGATGCCGGCAGCACCAAGCTGGAACTGGTTCATGCGGCGCGACGGGTGCTGGGGAGCAAGCTGCCTCAGTTTGTGCCAGGGCATCCCATTGCCGGCGCTGAGCGGGCTGGTCCGGAAGCGGCCGATGCCGGGCTGTTTCTGCAGCGCCATGTGGTGCTGACCCCCACTCCGGAGACGGACACGGGGGCGCTCGCGCGGGTACAAAACCTCTGGACACGTTGCGGTGCGCGGGTGTTGAGCATGCCGGCCGACCGCCAT
>DATGUI010000278.1:0-3601 GCA_035301405.1 Burkholderiaceae bacterium | reverse complement strand
CAGGCTGGTGCACGGCCTCGTGCCCATAAAGGCTGGCCGGCATGCCAAAGCGACGGCCCTTGAGGCTGGCGTGATCCAGCCCACCCGAGTACGAGACGGGCATGTGGCCGATGCTGTGCGCCGTCACCGGATCGGCAGGGTCGTAGCCGGCCAGGGCGTCAAGGACCAGCGCGACGTCTTGCACAGTGCGACCCATGGGCCCCACCACGTCCTGCGTTTCTGCCACCGGCACCCAGCCGGCACGGCTGATCAACCCCCGCGTGGGGCGCAAGCCAACCAGATTGGCGGCTGAAGCTGGGGAACGGATGGAGTTGACGGTATCCGTGCCCAGCGCAACTGTACAAAAGTCCATGGCCAGCGCCACTGCCGATCCGCCGCTGGAGCCGCCGCATGTACGCGACAAATCGTAAGGATTCAGTGTTTGCCCGCCCAGACTGCTGACCGTCATGCCGCCCTGTGCAAACTCGTGCAGGTTGGACTTGCCAAGAATGATGGCACCGGCATCGATCAGCCTTTGCACCGCAGAACTGTTTTGGGCTGGGATAAGCCCCTCCAGTGAGCGCGACCCGGCCGTAGTTGGCATGTCGCGGGTATTGGCATTGTCCTTGACGACCACGGGTATGCCATGCAGCGGGCCGGTCAGCCCCTTGTCTGCCAGCGCCCTATCCTTTTTGCGGGCCAATTCGCGCGCTGCCGGGTTGATGGTCAGCATGGCGCGCAGGCACGGGCCGTTGCGGTCCCAGCGCTCGATGCGCTGCAACATGTAATCCACCAGTTGCAGCGCACTGAGCCTGCCTTGTTCCATGGCCTTGTGGCAGGCAGCGATATCTGCATACGCGATGAAAAAATCATCGCCATGACGTGTATTTTCAGTTGATGTCATGTTTTTCTCAAGCCAGCCAGTTAACAAAAACAAGCGAAATCTGTGGCACAAATGTCACCAGGCCAAGGACAACGATCTCGCAGATAACAAAGGGAATCGCTGCCCTGGCAGCCTGCGGGAATGGGATTCCGGCAATCTGGGAAGCCAGGTACAGCGCCAGGCCCACCGGTGGCGTAATGTGTGCCATCGACAGGTTGACTGTCATGATGGCACCAAAATGGATAGTGTCCACACCTACTGCCTGGACAGCAGGCAGGAATAGCGGAACGAGCAGATAGATAGCGGATACCGGGTCCAGAAACATGCCTGCAAAGATCAGAATGACATTGACCAGCAACAACATGACCACCACACTGCCACCGCTGATTTCAACCAGCCAGTCGCGCACCATCATGGCGGTGCCGTCCATCATGAGAACGTAGGACAGGATGGAAGCCATGGCCAGGATCAGCATGACCACCCCGGTCGTGATCCCCGAACCGAGCATCATGTAGGGATACTCGCGCCAGTCCATCTCGCGGTAGACGAGACGGTCGATCAGGAACACATAGACCACCATGATGGCGGCCGCCTCAGTGGCCGTGAAAATACCGCCGTAGATACCGCCCAGGACAATGATGGGCGCCAGCAACCCCCAGAATGCGTCGCGCAGCGCCTTGAAAAAGATGGGCCAACTGCGCTCCACCTGCGCAATGGGAAACTGCTTGTACTTGGCAACAATATAGACATAGACGGAGAGCACCACCACCAATGTCAGGCCGGGTCCAATACCGGCAGCAAACAGCGCCGGTATGGAGGTATTGGCAATAACCCCATATAGAATAAGGTTGATGCTGGGCGGGATGACCACGCCAAATGTACAACCTGCAGCAACCGTTGCACAGGCAAAGCCGATGGGATAGCCCACCCTGTGCATGGCACCGATGAGGAAGCCAAGCGCTGCAATGGCCGCAACATTGGAACCACTGAGCGCACCAAGAAAGGCTCCTGCGACCATGACTGTAATGGCCAGGCCGCCGGGCAGCCTGCCAACGATGACCTGAGCCAGATAGATCAGCCGGGTTGCCACCCCCGTCTTTGCCAGCATGTTGCCGGCAATGATGAAAAGGGGAATGGCCAGCAAGGCAAACGAACTGATGGCCCCCGAGAAAATCATGGGCAATGTCTGGAATGGCGCAATATCGAACAGCGCAAAGGCAGACAAGCCGGCGAGACCCAGGGCGACAGAAATGGGAAAATTGGCCAGCAGAAAGACAAAAAACAATCCAAAAGCGACCAGGCCGGAGCTAGGAACATCCATCATGTTGAATTACTCCGGCAGTTCGGGCGCTGCGGGATAGCGACGCCGACCTGATATATCACGTATTGCTGCGCTGAAACAACGCAGGCTGCAAAGTCCCAGGGCAACGAAAATACCCGCGTTGACAATCCAGACAGGAATGTCAGTGGCCGGACTGGTTTGTCCAACACGATACGACTGCGCAAGAAAGATCCATGTATAGCGCGTGAGAAACAGAAAGAAAGCACCCATGACCAACAGACCGGCCACATCGAATATGCGTCGGGCGCCCCCAGGCAGCAGGTTGGCAATAATGGGAACACTGCCGTGCTTGTCGTATTTGAATCCCGCTGAAGCCCCAAACAAGGCTGCCCACAGGAACATGAAGGTCGCAATTTCGTCAACACCCGCTATTGAGTAGCTGAACACATAGCGAGACAGCACAGCGGAAAACATCAATATCGTGATCCCGAACATGCAGATGATGCATATCAGCTCTTCAATATGACTGATGACATGAAACAGTTTTCGAAAGGTGGTTCTCATGGCTATCCCGGAGAGCTTGAGTCAGTCTGTGACAAAGAACACAGGGCAGCGCATCGTACGCTGCCCTGACCTGGTCATCTGGCCTACTGCGCATCCTTGACGCCATTTTCAAAGAGCTCGACAAACTCCATATCCAGCTTTTCCTTGTATTCGTCGTAAGTCGGCTGCAGTGCCTCCTGGAACGCCTTCAACTGCTCATCAGAGAGCTCGGTGACCTCGACGCCCGCGTCCTTCAGCTTGGCCGGCAATTCTTCGTCTTCCTGCCTGACGACTTCACGCTCATGATCCATCGCCTTTTGTGCAGCATCCAGGAACATCTTCTGATCCCCTTCGTCGAGTGTGTCCCAGAAGCTGCTGCTGGCAGCAAACGCAATGGCGTCATAGGAGTAATTCCAGATGGTCATGTGCTTCTGGACATCGTAAAAGTGTGACGACCAGATCAGCGACATGGGGTTTTCCTGCCCATCCACAGTTTTGGTCTGCAGAGCTGTGAACACTTCCGAAAAACTCATGGTGGTGGGGTTGGCGCCCATGGATTTGAAGATGTCCAGATACAATGGAATCCCCGGGACACGAATCTTGAGGTTCTTCAAGTCATCGGGTTCGGTGATGGCCTGACGTGAGTTGGTTACCTGACGGAAGCCATTAACGCCCCACGCCATGCCAACCAGGTCTTTGTCTTCAAGCGTTTTCATGAGTGCCTGGCCAGCTTCCCCGTCCATGACCTTGTTGGCCACGTCATGATTGGGGAACAACCAGGGCAGACCCAGAACCTGAAACCTTGAGTCCAACCCTGTCAGCCAAGTCGTGGACTTGATCAAGAACTGGATGGAACCTCCTTGAACCATTTCAAGTTCGACACGATCATTGCCGCCTGCCATGGCCGCGTTGGG